>JAYWDR010000297.1:0-13702 GCA_043779735.1 Cyclobacteriaceae bacterium
CCCATTCCAGGCGTAACATCCGAGATGATATTTAAGAATGTTACCAGTCCGATGAAGCGAAGGTGTACTAAGGATGAATTGTTACCCACCCTGGCGTCAATGGATATCGGAGTACTTGCGACAGTGGGCGCTGGCGACATTGACACATTTGTGAAACCGATAAAAGAATTACTCACCAGGAAAATATGAAACTCGCCTTCAATATTCGGAAAGAGATCAGGATTGGTGTGGCCCTTATAGGTCTTTCATTCCTCATTGCTTTCAGCGAACGAAAGCAAGGAGGTGCTGTGTGTAAAAACATTATTGTCGAGTTGCAAAATATCAACGACAACCATTTTCTGGATGAGGCGGATATACTCGCCTTGGTAGAAAGAAGTGGCCAACAGATAAAGGGAACAAGTATTGAGAGAGTCGACCTGAAGGCCATCGAAACCAAGTTGAAATATGACAAGCACATCATGGACGCTGAACTCTATGGTGATCTCAAGGGAAATTTGATTGTCAGTGTTGAGTTGCGGAGACCCATTGCCCGCATTATTCAAGAGGATGCTCCCGATGCCTATATCTCTGAGGAGGGAGTTATCATGGGGATCTCCGAAAAATTCACATCGCGTGTCATGGTGATCAGTGGAAAGTTTGTAAGGCAACTAGTGGAAAAGGGTGATCTAAGGAAGTTTGAGGAGGGCAAGCAACTCATGTCGATGATTGAATTTATTAACCAGAATGCTTTTTGGAGGGCTCAGGTAGCGCAGATGGATATGAACAGCCATGGAGAGATTACAATTTATCCTCAGGTGACAGGCCAATTGGTAGAGTTTGGTACACCTGAAAATTTTGAAATAAAGTTTATGAAGTTGATGGTTTTTTATAAGGAAGTTCTTCCTCAAAGGGGTTGGACAAAATATGAACGTGTGAATTTGAAATATGACGGACAAGTCATCGCGCAATAAATAAACCGAAGAGAATTTTTTAAACAACCACTATAAACGATTTACAACCATGGAAAAGGAGAAAATAGTAGTCGGCCTCGATATCGGCACCACAAAAATCTGTGCGATCGTTGGTCGGAAAAATGAGTATGGCAAACTAGAGGTGCTCGGCTTGGGAAAAGCAGAGTCAGAAGGTGTCATTAAGGGCATTGTCACCAATATTGACAAGACCGTTTATGCCATTGACAAGGCGGTAAAAGAAGCTAGCGATATGGCTGGAATTGATATCGGTGTTGTCAATGTGGGAATCGCGGGTCAGCACATACGAAGCACAATCCATCATGGCAGCATTACCCGTACATCCAATGATGATGAAATCAGCATCGAGGATGTAAGTCGCCTGACTGCAGACATGTATCGTATTGTGATCCCCCCAGGTAGCGAAATCATCCACGTGATGCCACAGGACTATACGGTTGACTATGAAGAAGGCATCAAGGACCCGGTGGGCATGAGTGGTGTTAAGCTGGAGGCAGACTTCCACATTATCACTGCGCAAACCAGTGCCATCAACAATATTAATAAGTGTGTTCGGCGTGCTGGATTGGAAATAGAAGATCTCATTCTAGAACCACTTGCTTCAAGCCTGGCTGTGCTAAGCGACGAAGAGAAGGAAGCGGGTGTGTGCCTGATTGACATTGGTGGAGGCACCACAGACATCGCTATTTTTTATGACAATATTATTCGCCACACCTCTGTAATTCCGTTTGGGGGAAATATTCTTACCAATGATATCCAAACTGGCCTGATGGTCATGGCAAAACAGGCAGAACAGTTGAAGACAAAATTTGGTAAGGCCATCGCCGAAGAGGCCAGTCCGAATGAAATTGTTTCTATCCCCGGTATCCGCAATCGCGCCGCCAAGGAAATCTCAGTGAAGAATCTGTCGAATATCATTCAGGCACGTATGGAAGAAATCGTAGAGATGGTGCATACGGAGATAATCAGCTGTGGTTTTGAAAATAGATTGGCAGGCGGCATAGTCATCACCGGAGGAGGTTCTCAGTTGAACAGCCTCAAACACCTGGTTGAATACATGACCGGCATGGATACACGTATTGGCTATCCGAACGAGCACCTGGGCAAGAGCAAACTCGAAGCAGTTAAAAGCCCGATGTATGCTACTGCTGTGGGGCTGGTGTTAGCTGGTTTCCGATCCCTGGATGAACGGGAAGAGCGCTATCGTGAAGCGAAAGAGAACAGGGCCATGGTAAAGGTAAAAAAAGTGAAACCAGCTTCTGATTTCTTTACCAGCATACTTAATAAGACTAAAGGATTATTGATCGATGACCTCGATGGAAAAAATGAATACTAAACCACTAAATAATACTGCCATGTTTCAACCTGGAGCAACATACAAATTTGATCTGCCGAGGCACCACAAGTCAATCATTAAGGTGATTGGGGTAGGTGGCGGCGGCAGCAACGCGGTAAACCACATGTACCGGCTTGGCATCAAGGATGTCGAGTTTATCGTGTGCAACACCGACTTGCAGGCACTGAACAGTAGTCCAGTGCCAAGCAAGTTACAGATCGGAACGAACCTCACAGAAGGTCTTGGGTGCGGAGCAAACCCGGAAGTTGGCCGGGCCGCGGCTATGGAAAGCAAAGAGCAAATTCGTGAGGTGCTGGCCGATACCAAGATGGTGTTTATTACAGCTGGCATGGGTGGAGGTACCGGAACAGGTGCTGCACCCATCATTGCAAGGATCGCCAAGGAAATGGATATCCTGACGGTAGGAATCGTGACGATGCCATTTGGCTTTGAAGGCCGCAAGAAAATTGCCCAGGCGCAGGCAGGATTGGATACCATGCGCAGTTCGTGCGATACGGTGCTCGCGATTTTGAATGATCAATTAAGACAAATGTTTGGCAATCTCTCCATTAGCCAGGCATTTGGGGAAGCAGACGGTGTCTTAACAACAGCCGCCAAGGGGATAGCCGAAATTATCACTCTGGCAGGATATGTAAATGTGGACTTTCAGGACGTACGCACAGTGATGCTGGATGCGGGTGCTGCCGTGATGGGATCAGCTGAGACCAATGGAGAAGGTCGAGCCATTAGAGCTGCTGAGCGCGCACTCGCTTCACCGCTGTTAGACAACAAGGACATCATGGGTTCGAAGCGGATATTACTATCAATTATTTCGGGTGAAGAAGCTGAACTCCAAATGGACGAGTTGAGTCAAATCACTGAATATATCCAGGAACAGGCAGGCGACGAATGTGAAGTGATCTTTGGTCATGGCGTGGATGAATTACTGGGTGATCGCATCCGGGTTACCGTCATCGCTACCGGATTTGCGGGAGAAGGACGAAGCGCAGTGAAGAAAGTCGATGAGAAAAAAGTGCTTGATCTTGAGAGAAGCTTCTCCTTGGATGAATTGATGGACAATTCAGTAAACGAACAGCACCAGGAAATTGAACTGAAGATAGCCGATGAGATGATTTTCTCAGATCCCATCAAGGATGAGCCATTCTTTGATATTCCGGAAGAGGTAGTATTATTAACTACGCCTGTGGTGACGATGCCTGAATTCATTCTGCCAGAGGAAATCCCAGTGATGAAGCAGGCAGAGGAAATTCCAGTGATAAAACAGGCTGAGGAAAAGGCTGTTGAGAAGCCGGCTTATAAACCAGAGCCTAAGCCTGTCAGAAAAGTTGAAACTCCGCTAGAGGAAAGAGAATATACGCTGAGCCTGTTTGACCAGGAAGATGTGGTGGCAAAGAAAGTGAATGAAGATGCGGAGGATGATGATGAGGATGAAGATGACGATATCGGGAAGAGTAGGGATGAGGAGGATGAATTTGCTAAAGGCAAGGAAATAGCGGCTGATCGGGTAATCAATGAAGAGGGAATGATGGAAATACGCAAGACAAAACAGCGGCTGGAGCAGCAAGCAAAAGAGCGGAGAGAGCGTTTGAAGGCCTCCAAGAAATCTGAGATGAGCAAGGAGGAATTCAACGAGAAGTGGACCTTGCCGGCGTACCTGCGTAGAGGCGTGAAAATGGAAAATGTTCCACACTCTTCCGAGCGATTTATTTCCAAGTACAATTTGAATGATGACAATAGCTTGTTGGGTAACAATAAGTTTTTGCATGACAATGTGGACTAGGCTCACCCAAGTCCTTCTCCTAAGAGGAGAGGGATCTTTGGTGGAGCCAGCGAGGAAGTGTCCCCCTTTCCCCTACTCTTCTAGGAGAGGGGCAGGGGTGAGTCGGCATGGCATTTCCGGTGCGACTGGTAATTTACTCCATACGTAGTGGTTGTTGGTTGTAAATATTTTTTTCCGGCGCCGGAGTGCCTTCTTTTTGATCAGGTATAGTTTGGCAGGCTTGCCTGCGAAGCTTTAATAATGGCAGGACTCATATTTTTTACTGCTCCTGATCGAATGATTTTTTAAGCTGGGAAGCCGCCCTGACCGTGGGGCGGTTTTTCTATTTTAGTATAGTCCCCCTTAGACCAATTCATGGAATCAGCCACCAAGCCGCTAGGAACACTTGGTGCCTTGATGATTGGGATAGTCCAGATTCTTTATTAAAGTCTAATGAGCAGTTCATGTGTATTTCATTGACGTGCCAATTCAAGTAGGTGCGACGAAAATACATTTCATACCTTTAGCCAAAATGAAAAGACCATGTCCAAGAAATTAGTCTACATCACGTTTCCGATCATATTGTTAGTAGGCATTTATTTTATGGGCCCCGAGCCGGACCAACCGATTTGGAATTCGGATATGCCCACTGTACCTCAGGATCCTGCCGAGCTTGAAGAATATGTTGCTTCACAGGAGAGCAAACACAAATTAAAGCCTGACAATGAAGCCCGGATTATTTGGGCTGACAGTTTGAAAATGAAAACAAAATACAGCGTGGTGTATATTCACGGTTTTTCTTCGAGCCAGGGAGAAGGGGATCCGACTCATAAAGAATTTGCAAAAACATTTGGTTGCAATTTGTACCTGACCCGCATGGCAGACCATGGTATTGACACCACGGAACAGTTGTTGTACTTCACCTCAGACCGCTGGTGGAGGAGTTCCAAGGAGGCCTTGGCAATAGGCAAAGCGATCGGAGAGAAGGTAATCCTGATGAGCACGTCCACCGGGGGAACGAGCGCGTTGATCCTGGCTGCTGAATACCCGGAAGATGTCTTTGCCATTATTAATATGTCACCCAACATCGCGATCAATAACCCGCTGGCGGGCATTTCAAATAATCCTTGGGGATTGCAAATTGCGAGACTTTACTTTGCCAGTGACTATAATATAAGAAGAGTTAAGCCAGGTGTTGACTCGGTATTGGATTATCGATATTGGAATAACAAGTACCGGCTTGAATCAGTACCACAGGTTCAGGAAATGCTTGAAAGTAAAATGAACCGCGCAACTTTCGCAAAAGTAAATTGCCCGTCGCTCACCCTGTATTATTATAAGAATGAAGAGAACCAGGACCCAGAGGTCAAAGTCAGTGCTATGCTGGAGATGAACAAACAATTGGCTACATCTGACTCACTCAAGGTAGTTGTACCCATACCAAATGGCGGAGGTCATGTATTGGGGTCCTACGTTGTATCAAAGGACCTTGAGGCAGTATCACGGGAAGTTGAAAAATTTGCAATAGAAAAACTCAAGATGAAACCCGTGCGTGAGTAATGCTTTTCAAGTAGGCTCGCGCCTTTTCGAGGTCTTCAGGAGTATCAATGCACATCCCCTCCTCTGCGTCGGTCTCCACTGTTTTGATGGTAAAGCCATTTTCAATCCAGCGCAATTGCTCCAGCGACTCTGCCTTTTCAAGTTCAGAGACCGGCAGTTGTGTGATTCTCTTCAATATGTCCGTGCGATAGGCGTAGAGTCCCACGTGACGGTAGAAGGTCGTTTTTGACAGCCATTCGTTTGGCTCAGCTTTTTGAACGAATGGAATGGGTGTACGGCTGAAGTAAAGCGCTTCCTGGGAGGTATTTAATACAACTTTGGCCTCATTGGGAGAAAGAAGCTGGTCCATAGTTTTGATTTTTTGAATGAGCGTTGCCAACTCGGTTGAGCTCTCCAGAGAGGAGCAAAGCAAATCAATTTGCTGCGGATCAATGAACGGCTCATCTCCCTGAATATTAACTACAAAGTCATAGGTCGACTTGTTCAATTGCATGGCTTCGCAGCAGCGATCGGTGCCGCTTGGGTGCTGGTCGGAGGTCAGGCACGCATTGCCTCCAAATGAGACGACATGATCGAAAATCTCCTGGTGATCCGTGGCCACCACCACATCACGCAACCGCTTCGACTTGGTACACTGTAAATAGACCCGTTGCACCATTGATTTACCCAGCAGGTCAGCGAGTGGTTTGCCTGGAAATCGAGAGGAGGCAAACCGAGCCGGGATAACGCCGAGTATTTTCATATAGCAACCTTTTTTACCCGTAAGGTCGAGCTTTCGGAGCTGATTACTTCTATGCTTTCTTCTTTTTCGATATACTCACCACGCGTAAAAGCATCGTACAATTGGCCTTCTATCATAACTTTCCCACTGGGTCGTAGAACTGTGAATGCCGTGCCGGTTTTTCCAACCATAGGGACTAAGATAAAGTTTGAAGTATAGCCCTCTTTTTTTTCCTGTGTATCGGTCAAAGCCATTCTGCCAAAGGCTTTTGTTTGTGTTAAACGGGCCCCCCCGAAAAATAACAAAAGCACTCCTCCCGATATCCCACCTAGCGTGGCAAACATCGCGACCACAATATCTCCAAGAGGAACAAAATCAAAATTGAAGAAATCATTGTTGAGCATGATCAGCACCAGGGAGCCTACGGTCATGCCGATGCCGAGCACGCCGGCCACGCCAAATCCTGGGATCACAAATATTTCTAGAATAACGAGAATGATGCCGACAAACAGTGCGAGAATTTCCCAATACTCGGCCAGGCCATTCAAGTAATACGGTACCAGGTAGAGTACAAGGGCGATGAGGGCAGCAAATAAGGGGAAGCCGATGCCTGGTGTTTGGAGTTCAAAGTAGATTCCTCCGATAATGACCAGAATGAGAAGTCCACTAATGAAAGGATTCAGGAAGATGGCTATTATTTTCTCTGCTACACCAAGCTTGAAATAGGCCAGCTCATAGTTTTCAATTTTGTTGCGTTTCAGGATATCATCGATGGACGTAACTTTTGCTTCGCAGTAGCCGTATTTCAATGCTTCGGTGGTAGTGAAGGTGATTACTTTTCCAGCCTGCTTGATACTATCTATAACAACTTTCTCATCCACCATGCCTTCTGCGATGCGAGGATCCCTGCCGTTTTCTTCTGCCGTTGAACGCATGATGGAACGCATATAAGATTGATATTTATCGGGTGCGGCCTGACCGCCAGCGCCCTCCACTACGGTTGCAGCACCTATGCTCGCTCCGGGAGACATGTAGATGCTATCACAAGCTATCGAGATAAGTGCACCGGCAGATGCAGCATCCGAATTGATGTACACCCAAATCGGTTTTTTGAAATGCATGATCAAGTCTACAATTTCTTTGGCGTCGGTCAATACACCTCCATAAGTGTCCATCTCCACAATGACATAATCGGCCTTCGTCCTTTCGGCGTGCTCCAGGGCCAGCTTCACATACCGCAGCATGCGAGGGTCAATCTCGCTCTTAACCTCCATTACCATCACTTTAGCCCTTTCCTGTGCCAGAAGTAATGAAACTGATGAAAACCAAAAAAGGAATGCCAGCGATATAGCCTTCATAGGTAAGATTTTTACAAAAATACTAAGTAATTCAACGTGTTTGGGTTGCGCGATGCACGATGGAAGTGGTAATTTTCGTAAGAATTTAATGCTATGTTTGAAATCTTGGTAATTACACTTGCGGTGACCTTTCCCTCTGACTCGCTCAGAATGGAATCGATTAATGGCAAGGCCTGCGTCGTTCATCAGGTGGCAGAGAAGGAGACCCTTTACAGCCTCTCCTTACGATATGGCTCTACTATACCGGGAATCCTGGAACAGAATCCTACAGCCGATGGAGGATTGGAAGTGGGCCAAATATTAAAAATACCCTATACCCAGAAGGCAAAAGGTCAGCCTGCTGTTCAGACAGCCGAAGGCCTCATGCATAAAGTGGCAGCCAAGGAAACTCTATTTTCCATAGCTCGAATGTATAATGTTTCTGTGGATGACATTAAGCTCTGGAATAACCTCAAGGAAAATTCACTTTCGCAAGGACAGTTAATCGTCATTAAGCGAAAGGAGGTCATTGAGCCGGAAATGAAAATTGCTCAGCCTACTTCTGCGAAAACACACACCGTAGCGCCAAAGGAAACTATGTTTTCTATTGCACGACAATATGGTATGACGGTGCCACAACTTAAGGAGTGGAATAATTTGTCTGGCAGCGAATTGAAAATGGGACAGGTACTTTCCGTAGTGGGTCCAGGCGCATTAACAACAGCAATAGCCCCCAGTGCCGTTCTTGTCAGGACAACCGAAAGCAGTTTCAAAATTTCTGAAAGCGTGAGTGGTACGGAAGAAGTGAAAGAAACAGGACTGGCAGAATTGATTGAAGGGAGTGAAGGCAACCGGAAATATTTGGCTCAACACAGGACGATAAAACCTGGAACGATTTTGAAAATTCGGGACCTCACCACAAATCTGGAAGTATTTGTCCGCATCACAGGCACGATAACTCCTCCGGATCCGTCAACGATTATCAGAGTTTCCAAATCTGCCTATGACAGGCTGGGGGCCAAGGACCCTAAGTTCCGTGCCGAAATCACCTATTACAAATAGTTGAATGAAGGTTTGGGTCCATTTATTTGTCGCCATCGGGTGTATTCACATGGCCACGGCACAGAACTTGGTGATCAATCCAAGTTTTGAGGAACATTTTCGGTGTCCTAATAATTTTAGCACGAGCAGCAAGGAGTTCTCATTACCGGGATGGAGGTCCGCGAATGCGGGCACTCCTGACTATTACCACCAGTGTAGTTGGGGAGATTGTGACGTTCCCTTTAACTGGGCGGGTGAATCAAATGCGCACTCCGGTTTTGCATATGCGGGAATTTATGTTTGGAACAGACCGAACAATAAGCCACGCAGCTATCGCGAATACCTTCAGGGTGAGCTGAAAGAGCCATTAAAAAAGGGTGGACGCTATCATATTGAGTTCCATTTCAAACTCGCCTCTTATTCTGTTTATACGGTGGATCGAATCGGCCTGCTTCTCAGAGATTCTTCGTATTCAACTTCCAGTGATCAGGCCATTGCAGAGCCCCCGACACTGTCTGTCATTCGCAATGAACCATTCACAAAAAGCGCCTGGGAGCTTGCTGAACTAGAATATGTCGCAAAAGGAGCAGAGAAGTATCTTTTGATTGGAAATTTTTTTGATAACCTCTCTACACAGTTTACGCAGATTGAGAGCCGCAAAGGCAAAAGCCCTATGCTGATAGGAAGTGCGTACTTCTATATTGACGACGTGGCGGTCATTCCCCTTGATCTGGATGAAGTACCCCAACCCCTGGTGTGGACAAATGGCCAGGAGATTAAAACAGAAGAGACCTACATTCTTGATAACATCCGGTTTGAGTTTGATCGTTATGTGCTGTTGCCGGTCTCTTTTCCCGAATTGGATAGGTTGGTAAAAATCCTTACCGAAAAACCAGGGTGGAAAGCGGAGTTAAGTGGTCATACCGATGATGTGGGAAGTGAAGATTATAACCTCGAACTTTCTCGTCATCGCGCATACAATGTCGGTGAATATCTAAAATCAAAAGGTATTTCCTCGGATAGACTGATTGTCAAGGGATATGGGAAGCAACGACCCACGGTGGTGTCGAAGGAGGACGCAGCAAGAACCATGAACAGAAGGGTGGAAGTCAGGTTTTTGAAGTAAGCTACGGTTCAATTAAGACAAGCGTGGCCAGATCATTGCAAAGAATTGAGGACTTAAAAGATTTCTTAGACAATAAGTCAGACCTGTACAATCGACCGGGATTCATTGAAAATGATCCTGTCTCTATTCCACATCTGTTTACCAACATTCAGGACATCGAGATCTCAGGCCTCCTGGCTGCCGTCCTTGCCTGGGGTCAACGTACTACCATTATCAGGAGTTGCCATACGTTGTTGGAGAAAATGGATTATGCCCCCGCAGATTTTATCCAGCACCATCGTGCTGCCGATTTAAAAAAGTTGGTGGGCTTCAAGCATCGCACATTCAATGCGACGGACCTGCTTTATTTTGTCTCTTTTCTTGCGTTCTATTATAAAAGACATAAATCGATGGAAGACCTTTTTCTGATTGGGGCCGAAGAGGAGACTGTGGAAAAAGGGTTGATTAATTTTCACCAACAGTTTTTTTGCCTGCCAGATTATCCTCCCCGGACGCGAAAGCACATTGCTACGCCTGAGCGAAAATCTGCCTGCAAGCGCATTAACATGTTTCTACGATGGATGGTGCGTAACGATACTAAAGGAGTCGATTTTGGCCTATGGACGAAGATTTCGCCGCGCCAATTGGTTTGTCCCATTGATCTTCATGTAGACCGTGTGGCGAGGAAATTAAAACTGATCAAACGAAAACAAACGGATTGGCAGACGGCGCTGGAACTTACCGCTCAGCTCAGAAAACTTGATCCGTCGGATCCAGTGAAATATGATTTTGCGTTGTTCGGTTTGGGCATTGAGGAGAAGTTTTAGGCTTGACCTGGACAAGGCATATCCCTGTTTTCAGGAATATAATGTAATGTTTGAATGCATTGTCAACAAAATTCATTTGGAGACTCTGTAATCACTGTCAATTTCGATGGTGGGCCGGATTTTTCCGATGTAAGGGAATCTTGCATTACGGGTTCCCAATTCTTCACTTCTACATTGTATTCATTTAACTTTATTAGACAAATCCAGACACGTCCTGAACATAACAGGATTGCCATCGAGTTGTATTCCTTCCGGAAATATCCATGGCGAGTGAACGAGTGTTGATGCATTTAGTCTGGCTGAGAACCTAAAGCTCTAGATTTGTTTTTTGAAATGTTGTTCAATCAAATTGTTCAACTTTTTTCGGTCGGTCACAAATTGTAAGAAGGGATAGTGGAATGGGTCTTAACATTAACGCAATTAAAATGAATACCCGATTAATTTTCTTGTCTGCGACAATGGGAATCGCCGTAACATGTGTACTGCCGGAAGCCTCTCTCGCCCAGAAGGATCAACCGCTGGGAGGCAGTCAGATCCAAGTGGCGGAAAACATTGAGATCGCCGTGATTGCTGAGCCACTGGACGGCAGAGTCAACACGCCATTTATCGAATTTGGACCCACGCTTACAAAAGATGGGAAACGGCTGTACTTCAGCCGACAAGGTTATCCAAGCAACACGGGCGGACCAACTGATGAGGACATCTGGTACTGTGAATTTAATGACTCCACTCAAAGTTGGGAGGACGCAACAAATATTGGCCCACCGCTAAACAACATAGGCCCTAATTTCATTTGTGGCGTTGGCACAAATGGAGATACTTTGCTACTAGGCAATGTATATAACAAGAAAGGCAAGATGAAAGCTGGTCTTTCTCTATCGATAAGATCGGGTAATTCGTGGTCCTTTCCAGAACCAGTTCAGATCGAAAACAATTATAACCTTTCAGAAAGAACAAGCTTTGACGTTTCAAATGACCGCAAAGTACTGCTAATCGCTCAGAATAAAGTGGACACTTACGGCGGGTTGGATTTGTATGTTGCCTTCAGGAAAAATAACGGCAAGAATCCATATTCAGCGAAAGAAAGTGTGAATCTCGGTCCTGTGATCAATTCATTTGGAGATGAGACTTCTCCCTTTTTGGCGTACGATAACCGCACACTCTATTTTTCCTCAAGTGGCCATAACGGATATGGGAAGCAAGACATATTTGTGTCCAGGAGACTTGATTCTACTTGGACCAAATGGTCAAGACCGGAGAATCTAGGCCCAGGAATTAACACAGTTTATGATGACTCGTTCTTTGGCTTCACTCCCAGAAGCCGGTATGCTTACTACTCCCGTGGTCTGACTTCCACAAATTTGGATATTTACCGACTTGATATGACTTATCTGTTTAAACCCAGCAGCAAACCGCTTAATCAGCTAGATGAACTTATTGATCAGGCGCAGATAGGACAGTCACTTGTGCTTGACTCCGTCTTCAATGACAACAGTGCTGAAATCAGAAAATCTGCCTATGGCCATCTTCAGTACATAGTGGAGTACATGAAAGTGTATGGCCACTATGTAACCATGGTAACAACCCACTCCAATAAGCATGAATCACGAGAGGAGAGTCAAACGCTTTCCGAACAAAGAGCGGGAAACATTGTGAACTATTTAATAAGCAAAGGTGTCAGCAAAGACCAGCTCGACTCGCAGGGATTTGGGCACGACATTGTTGTCAATATGGACAATTTGCCCACATTGAAAAGTATGAAGTCCAGGATTGCGTCCTCGGTTGAATTCCGGCTTATTGGTTTTACCAATAAAGCCCATGCTGCATTCCGGTAATGGAGTGCGAGGATATTATTTCCGGTCGGAGCCTGGAAGGCAGCCTTCGCAAGCATGAACACCGCTTTTGTGAATAAGGGCATTGACGTTACTCGTATTGACTCGGAAACGTGGACGTCGATCCGGAATCATACTGCTTTTTCAGGAATCAACGACGAAGAAATCAAGGTAATACTTCCTTTCTTCAAGATGGTTAACCTGAAACCTGGTGAGTTTTTGATTGAAGAAGGATGCGATGCTTCAAGTGACCTTTACCTAGTACTGAATGGGAACCTTGATGTGATCAAGGAAGCAGAAGTTAAAAAGGAGACCCACGTTTGGGACATTACCAGCGAATTCACTATTGCCAGGTTGACCGACGGCGATGCCATTGGAGAATTGAGTTTTGTTAAGGGCGGCCCCCGGGCTGCGTCCATTAAGTGTTCAACCAAGTCGGTATTGCTGAGCCTGGACCCCAAACATCTCACAACCCTGGAGGCTGAATATCCAAGAGCCTGCAGCCAGATGATGAAGAATATGCTAGGATATGTGGGGGAGAGGTTAAAGGAAACAAGCGCCAACGAGGTAAATGCGTTAAAAATTGAACTTCAAAATTCAGTCCTTAACTCAAAAGCAAATCTCTTCTTCTCATACATCATTGGACTGCTTTGTGTTTATAACCTTGCCATTCATACGATCACCAATTTATCAATGGATGTCAACAGGGCTTCCATCATCAGCGCTGCCCTCATTGTTATGTTCAGTGCCGTCTTGGTCTTCATGATACGGCAAAGCAAACTGCCCATTCAATTCTTTGGACTCACGACCAAGAACTGGAAACCAGCGCTGAAAGAATCCTTGTTGTGGTCGGTTGTTATTATCGTGGCCTTATTATTCATCAAATGGATGCTAATTCAATACGTTCCAAAATACCATGGTCTTACTCTCTTGGGTTTTGATCCAAAACAAAAGTACCTGGCCTTTAATTTTGTTTTGTATGGCCTGCATTCTCCCATTCAGGAGTTCATTGCCCGTGGAGTTCTCCAGGGAAGTTTACAACATTTTTTCAGGGGAAAGAACGTAACACTGAGGGCGATCATAATCTCAAATGCCCTGTTTTCAGCGACGCACGTTCACTTGTTGGGCGGGCTACTGGGCGTTATTGTTTTTGTTCCTGGCTTATTCTGGGGCTGGCTGTATTCCCGTCAGGAAA
>JAYWDR010000298.1:0-5058 GCA_043779735.1 Cyclobacteriaceae bacterium
TTGTCCGCCAGGGCAGTACTATTTTTGGGCAGGACGTTGATAAGGTTGGCATAAGCAACACTTTTCTCCAGCACCAACCCATGTTGTAAGAAAGTACCATCGTTCGTGGATGCATGACAACCAGAAATAGCACACGACGGTGTGAGGAGCTTGGTCTGCAACAGATCAAACGTAGAGGATGGGGTCTCCTGCTGTTCCTTGCAGGAATAGACAGAAAAAACGATTCCGCCAATGACCAATCCTATGCCAATTCTATTCCGAAACATAATCCCGAAGGTAATCAAAATGTGAAGTTAATTTTCCGTTTTCGGCAATAGTACCACGTGCAATAATTCCTTCCGGATCTTCTGTAAGAAGGGGTTTTAATATTCTGTCAATAAGATCTCTTCCAAATTCTTCCGAAGCGCTCCTTGGCAGTTCACAGGGAAGGTTATCGATCGCCATCACGGTAATGTACCGGTCATTGCCAAGAGGAGGGTGAATCGAATCAGTAATAGGATCGTAATCATACAGTGGATCCACAATCGAGGTCGCGCGCTTTGTGCTGGGCACAGATCCATTGATGTCACACGTTATATCGGCAATGACTTTAATCTGAAAGTCAGGAGAAAGCATATCTTGTCTGCTAAACAGCGGAGGTGCTTTGGGATTCCAATAGGCACCCGCCAGAAGGATATTGGTCACTTTGGTGAATTCTGAAAAATTCGATTGATACCGTTCAGGGTGTTGATGAAACTCTTCGCGGTTAAAGTGTCCACCTTCAAGACGCGAATGATACTCTGCGCTGCTAAGTTGCACGTAGACCGGTTCGTCAAATGTCCTGGAGAGAAAATCCTGAGGACTGACTTTTCTGATTCCCGCAGTATCAAGTGTTTCCATCGCTCCCTTACCTACGCGCCCTGCGCCTGTAAGCGTGATTTTTATCGGAGGTAGTATTGCCTTTCGCAATTCAAGCTTGAGATCATTGATATCGAAGCATTCAAAGGCGCGACGCAGAGAAAATAGCCTGAACTTTTGCCCGTAGGTCCACAAACCATTGAATGCACCCACGATGCCAGCGTACCGTCCGAAGGCCACCAGTCGGTTACCCTGCGTATCACGAAGTACTTCATAGTCTATGAGACGAATATTTTTCTTAAGAACTGCTTGCAGCAATCGTTTATTGTGAGGTTGTTTTTTCAGGGTGTGCGAGAAAAACAAATAGGTCTTGTTGGGGAGCAGATCTGGTATTTGCACTTCCTTAATTCCCATCAGGATGTCACAGTGATCCACGCGATCTAACACTGGAATTTCAAGCGCATTAAATTCCTCATCATGGAAGCACCTAACCGGGCTTTGCTGACAGACCATCGTGACATGTGGATAGCGCTGCATGATTTCTTCTGCCTGTAGGGGTGTAAAGGGTACCCGCTTGTCAGGTGGGATTCTTCCTTCGCGAATAAGGCCGATGGTGACAGGTTGCATGATGAAATGGTTGTCTAAAAATACTCACTATTCGGCAGATACAGGCCAAAGCTATTTACCTTTGGCTGCATGGATTACGTATATCTGATGAGTGGCTGGGTCATTTACTTCGTCTTGCATAGCGTTTTGGCAGCAGAAGGTGTAAAGCATTGGGCTAGGAATGTTTTTGGAAGGGCATTTCGTTTTTATCGTTTGATCTACACCCTTATCTCAGCAGGTGGGCTGGTGGCCTTGTTGATTTTCAATGGCAGTATTCTATCAGGAATTTTGTTTGAAAGTGTGGGTGCTGTCCGTTACCTCAGCCTGATGTTTACAACATTCGGTGTAATGGCGGTGCAGCTGGCATTCCGGCAATACAGACTGAAGTCTTTTGTTGGACTTGCCGAAGAGAAAAATGAATTGAAGATTGAAGGAATTCTAAAATATGTCCGGCACCCCATTTACACGGGACTCATACTTATTACCATGGGATTGTTTCTTTTCATTCCTACTATAGCCACAGTCATTTCCTGCATTTGCATTCTGGCGTATCTGCCCATTGGTATATCCCTTGAAGAGAAGAAATTAATGGCTGCGTTTGGAGAAAGCTATATCAGCTACAAAAAGAATGTACCAGCCCTTGTTCCAAAGATTTTGTTTCGCAATGAACCCTAGCTGATTTCGTGTGAGTTCATGGAAGTTATGTTTTTGTCAATTTCAGACACTCTACTTTGTGGACAACCATTGCGTGAGGTCCAGGACTCTTGTATTTGGAAATGATTGTTACTAGTTTATTTCTTTTTTAACTTATTCCTACCCTTCATTTTATTTGATTCTTCGCGTTCCAATAGTTTCTTGTCATCCACGTTCTTGTTCAGAAACTCATTGATCTTTTCAATGTTCATGTTTGACCGTATTTCGCCGAACGTATCAATAGTGACCTCTAATCCATCTAAGTCTTTATGAACACGAGGCTTGGGCTTGATCTTCAAAGCTTTCTTTGGATGATCGGTTTTTTTTGCCATGATCAGGTAACTTTTACTTTCAACGTCTCTACCGCATACTTTATTCTTTTCGCGACTTCCATAGGGCCCAGGATCTCCAGGGTCATCATCAGGTCTGGTCCGGAAGCGCCACCCGTCATCGTCAGGCGCAAGGCTTGAAGAATTTGACCGGACTTTGTGCCTAGACTGGCCGCAACCTTCTCTAACGTATTTTTGGCTACTTCGGCCGATAACCCACTAAGGAAATTTACTTCTTGCTGGAAGGCGCTCAGCACTTTTACTGCGTCACGATTCCATTTCTTGGCCACCACCTGTTCGTCAAATGTGACGGGGGCCATAAAAAAGAATTTTCCCTGTTCCCAAAAGTCACTGGGAAAAGTGACGCGCCCCCTCATGACGGAAGCAATTTTTGTGGCTTTGTCGTGGGCACAGACAATATTTTCTTTTAGCAGGGAATCCAGTAGATAACCTACAAGGTCTTCGGCAGTCTTGCTTCGAAGGTAGTGTTGATTGAACCATTGGGCTTTGTGAATATCAAAATGCGCACCCGCTTTACCAATCCGCTCAATTGTGAATGCTTCAACCAGTTGCTCCATTGAAAAAATTTCCTGTTCTGTACCGGGATTCCAGCCCAGGAATGCGAGAAAATTTATCAAGGCTTCGGGCAAATAACCACTTTCGCGGAAGCCCTTTGCCAGCTCCCCACTTTGTGGATCAGTCCAATTAAGAGGAAAGATAGGAAAGCCCATCTTGTCAGCATCGCGTTTGCTCAGCTTGCTATTTCCGTCAGGCTTCAGCAGTAATGGTAAATGTGCAAATTGGGGCATTTCATTTTCCCAGCCCAGGTACGTATACAGCAATACATGCAATGGCGCGGAAGGAAGCCATTCTTCTCCCCGAATGACATGAGAAATTTTCATTAGATAGTCATCTACGACATTGGCGAGGTGATAGGTAGGCATGCCATCGGATTTCATCAGCACCTTATCATCTATTAAGGAAGAGTCCACTGTTACCAAACCACGGATTAGATCATCCAATTTTATCTCCTGATGGGGTGGAACCTTGAGGCGGATCACATAGGGTTCAGCCGCGGCCAGTCTTTGTTGCACCTCTGATTCAGGCAAGGTGAGGGAGTTTTTCATTTGCAGTCTCGTGCCGCTGCTGTATTGCTGATCAGAGCCACCTTGTTTCTGCAGTCTCTCACGCATGGCATCAAGTTCCACTGGCGTGTCAAAAGCATAATATGCGTTACCCTCGTCTATCAATTTCTTCGCATACTGTTTGTACAGGGCCTTGCGCTCTGACTGACGGTAGGGTGCATGGGGCCCGCCCACGCCGACGCCTTCATCAATCTTGATTCCAGCCCACTCAAGCGCCTTCACAATATACTCCTCTGCACCGGGTATGTAGCGGCCTTGGTCAGTGTCTTCAATCCGCAAAATCATAGTACCCTTATGCTTACGGGCCAGCAAATAATTGTACAAAGCAGTACGTACGCCACCAATGTGAAGTGCCCCGGTGGGACTGGGCGCAAACCTGACTCGAACCTCTCTCATTGTTACTTTAGAAACAGGCGCAAGTTACGAAATCCGGCCCGTAAGAAGTCGCGAGACTCTGTGATGAAGTGCCTTCCGGGTGGGCTTCAGAGGATCACTTCACAGCGATACAAGAAATTTCAACATTGACGTCTTTTGGGAGCCGGCTTACCTCAACCGTTTCCCGGGCCGGAGGCTGACTGGAGAAGTAAGAGCCATACACCTCATTCATCTTCGGAAAACTATTCATGTCCTTGAGGAATATGGTGCATTTGACGACGTGTGAGAAATCCATGTTCGCGGCCTTGAGGACTTCAAAAATGTTTTTCATTACCTGATGGGTCTCATCCTGGATATTGCCGGTAATGATGTTTCCGGAAGGCTTTTGAATGGCAACCTGGCCTGACATAAACAGCATATTGCCTGTCTGTATGGCCTGGCTGTACGGTCCTATAGGCTCCGGTGCAGCTGCGGAATAGATGACATTTTTTGGCATAATTTTCAGAATGTTACTTTTGATCAAATATCACAAAAATTTAAAGGAGAAGTAACCCTTCTGTACTCAAAAAATTGCTGCATGGATATCCTTGTCATTGGAGAACCGACCCATCTAGAAGAGGCCAGGCAAAAGTTTGGTGCCGGGCATCGATATCGCTCATCAATAAGCAGACAGGAATCGCTGATTGCCTCCAGGCCCAACGATGTAGTATTTGATTTTTTTCTGAATGAAGACAAGTCCAGCCTTACAGTTTATAGTGCTCAACCCACACTGAGTGCCTTTATTAATGTATCCATGATCAACTTAAAACAATTAGCAGAGGCTGGACTTCCGAACACTGTTTTTGGATTTTGTGGATTACCTACTTTCCTGAATAGAGAACTGCTGGAAGTAAGCCTGCTCAACCAAGATCACCAGAATAGACTAAAAAAAATCTGCGGAGACCTTCACACGAATTACCAAATTGTGACAGACCGGGTAGGGTTAGTAACGCCCCGGGTTATTTGTATGATCATCAATGAGGCATATTGTACAGTGGAGGAAGGCACTGCCAGTCGAGAGGATATTGACGAGG
>JAYWDR010000299.1:0-13667 GCA_043779735.1 Cyclobacteriaceae bacterium
ACCACGGTTGTCATTCCATAAAATAGTGCAAGGGATATTATCAGAATTGCACTCGACACAATAAAAATACTTAAACCCATCGGCCGCGTTCCTAGATGGTTGACGAACAAATAGGTTTGCAGGATCTGCACCAAAAGAAGGCAGGTAAAAAGTAGAGTGCCAAATTGAAATTCCTTGTAGGTACCCATATATCAGAAAGCTTCAAAGGCTTTGGAAGTCGTGTTTATTGTTACATATTCTTTCTCTGTTTGCCGATGGTTACCGACGCCTTTCTGCAAACCCCGCCGATCGGTGGATTAAATTTTGAAATACTGATGTGCACTGAAATGGCTTCTGGAAAAGTGATTAGTATTCTTTCGGCGATGGAGTGCCCCACTCGTTCCAATAATTTTGAAGGCTTAGACATTTCATCCTTGACCAGTGCATAAACATCTTCGTAGTTGATGGTACCCGTTAGATCGTCCTGAAAGGCAGAATCACCAAATTCAGTTTCAACCTCTACATCCAGTTCAAACTTATTTCCTGAAGATCGTTCGTGAGCGTAGACCCCGTGGTAGGCGTGAAACTCGAGGCCTTCCAGAATCACTTTACCGGTCATGCCACTTCATCAAAGAAAGACCGGACTGGCTCCTGGGCTGGGACTTTGGGTTGCGATACTTCCGACTGAAGAACCTTACGTCTATTTTCCCGTTCACTGGGAAACAAAGCCTTCTTGGCTTCCCGCTTTGCAAACGCGATGTGATCAGTGGGATTAAACTTCTCTGAAGTAGTCTTTATTCGATTCGCGCGGTCTAGCGCCTCGTTGGCCAATCGCTTAAGATCGTCTACAAGGTTGTTGCGCTGAGATTCAGCTGTTTTATATTGTTGAAGCAAACCATTGAGTTGGTCCTCCATTTCACTGAGCAGTTGCTTCGATGTTAGGTCTGCCTCTTCAATGGCATTTTTGGCTTTGTCTTTCGCCTCGTTCAACATCGCCTCGGCATTAATTTGTGCTTCACGCAGATGCAGTTCTGCAGCCTTGTTGGCCTGCTCAATGACATTCGCGCCCGTATCTTCTGCTGTTTTCAACGTCTTAAAAAGAGTGGTCTCTACTTCACGCAGTTTGGAAGCTTCACGTTCACTTGCTTCCAGCTTCAATTTCAATTCCTTGATTTCGTCGCTGGTCCGTTCCCACTCCTGTGAGAGCGAAAGGAGAAAGGCATTTACTTCATCCTTATCGTAGCCACGCAGAGTACGCTCAAAGGTCTTTTGACGGATTTCAAGAGGTGTGATTTTCATGACGTAGCGGGTTAATGGTCTAGTTTAAAAAATTACGTCCCAAATGGAAATAGTCCGATCGTCGCTGGCACTGACAACCTGGCCATTAAACGAGGTCCAGAGCAACTTGTTTACCGAGGTCCCATGCCCGGCATGCCGGGCCTTGTCGATCACTTTTAGAAGCGACAGGTCGTCTGTTTGCCAGACTTTGACCGACTTATCCATGCTGCAACTTACAAAATGTTTGCCGTCCGGACTAAATGCAAGGTGGTTAATAGCATATAGATGGGCCGCAATTTCAGTATGAAGGCCATAATTTTCATCCACTTGCCATACTTTAAGGCGCGCGTCACGCGAACCGCTTAGCAGAAGTTTGAAATCAGGAGAATAAACAAGCGTAAAAACTGAGTTGGAATGCCCTTGCCATTCGTGCTTGAGCGAGAAGCCATCAAGTGCAAAGACACGAATGTAGTTATCGCTATAACCCACCGCCATTTCGCCCTTCACCGGATTGACGGCAATGGTCCTGGCATTTTTGTCGGAATGCTTCAACTGCTTCTTAATCGTAAGCAGATCTGCATCCACGATAGTCACCGATCCATCTCCTGAAGCTACAAAGACTTCGTTGCCACAAGACTGAATATCGAAAACGGCCGACGACGACAACTTCAGAGAACCGACTTCTTTTTTGTTCTTCCAGTCAAGAAGATGAATTCCCTCATAATTGTGTCCCGCCAAAAGCAGGTTAGTATGCTTCAGGAGATGAAGCGCATAGATAGAATTAGGGAGTTGAGCAATTAGCTCTCCGTCTTCAGGATGTTGCAAGTTCCACTTCACCACCATGCCATCGCCAGCGGCCGAAAAAAAAACCATCGACTCGTTAGAATGTTCCAGTGCATACACACAATCGCTGTGTCCGGCAAGGCTTTTGAGTTTTGCTATTTGAATGCCTGACATTGTTAACTTTAGAGGGTCTAACCGGTACAAAAGCTCCCCGAAACTGCTAATTGATTATTTTCCATAAAATTGATGCACAATACCAAATTAACCTAATGCCGCTTCTGAAAATTCATTCGTTGGGAAAGGAACAATGCTGGGCACTTTGGCATATCACTGAAACTGAAGAAGTACTGTCCTTTGCATCGATGGAATCCTGCCCTGAAGAAATCACGAATAGTCAGAAACGGCTGGAATGGCTGGCCTCAAGAGCATTGATCAAATCCATGCTCGAAAATACAGGCCTTGACTACAATGGCCTTCGCAAAGACGAATTTGGGAAACCATTTCTTAAGAAACACAATCATCACATTTCACTTTCACATTCGTACCCCTATGTGGCCGCACAGCTTGACCGCCTCCAATCGGTTGGGATTGACCTTGAGCAGCCGAAAGAAAAATTGAAGCCAATTGCCGATCGTGTATTTAGCAGGGAAGAAGTAATGGACGCTGGAGAAGATATCACTAAACTCTGCATCTACTGGTGCGCAAAGGAGTCGTTGTACAAACTCTATGGCAAGCGAAATCTTCTTTTCACTGACCATTTACGGGTAATGCCTTTTGTTTTATCAGAGGCAGGGTCACTCTCCGGAAAAATACAATTTCCTGGAACTGAAATTGTTGTCCACTTATGCTACATTGTGTCAAGCGATTTTGTGATCGTGTACACAGATACCAATTACTCTTCATGAAAATAGTATTTTTATTTCTCCTGAGCATAGGCTGCTGGTCACTCTCTGCCCAACCTCTTATAGAAAATTTTACTCTCACCAATGCAGTCGATGGGTCCGCGGTATCGTTGGATAACTATGCAGACTACTCAGGTGTCGCGATTATTTTTACGAGCAACAGGTGTCCCTACGATGGTTATTACTACAGCAGAATCAATGGTTTAATAACCGGCTACCAGGGAAAAATTCAATTTCTACTCATTAACTCAAATCTTGAGCCGGATGAAAGCATAGAGAATATGAAATCCGCCATCGACCGCGGGACCCCGTCCGTGCCCTATCTGGCCGATAAGGAGCAAGTTGCTATGGACAGGCTTGGTGCCAAAAAAAATCCAGAAGTGTTCTTGTTAACGGGTGTCAAGGGCAAATACACGATTGTCTACAGTGGCGCCGTCGATGATAACCCACAATTGGCCAATGCCGTTGGACAGCAATACCTAAGAGCTGCTATTGATAAACTCCTGGCGGGGCAACCTGTCGACATACTAACCATAAGGCCCATAGGGTGCACAATCCACAGAAAATAAACCGCCCTTAGTTTCATGTCTTGCTGCTTATGGCTTGCGCATCCCTGCCACAACCTACACTCCTAAATCTCCACCGTCCGAAATCTCCACAAGCAAGACTTTCACTTCATCAGCCTTGGCATGTTCTCCCATTTTTTCAAATGACATGATCAAATTTCGCAAGACTCTGCGGATAATATCGAGGCTGTCGCAGGCCTCAAAGAAAGAATTCTGAGGCACCAGGTGTAGTTCATGTATATAGTTTTCGATATCCTTCCGGGAGAAGATAAGGCCGCGATTAAAGGCATTGATGTAAAATTGATTGTTCTGATCATCCTTGTACGTGAGGATAAACAGGTTGGGTAAGTTCACTCCCTGCACCGGCAGCTTTAATTTTTGTGCTACCAACATATAAATGACACACAAGGTAATAGGATTGCCTTTGCGCATCTCAAGTACCACGTTGATCATGGAGTTGCCAGGTGAGTGAAAGTTCTTTGTGTTGGCGCCAAATTTTAGTTTATTGAAAAGAACGCCATTCACTACCTTTATCTGATCGATTGGAAACAAATCCGGCCGGAACTCAAGCCATGTTTCATAATAAATTTGTTCCAGTTCTTGTTTAAGTTTTTCCAATTCCAGATCCGGATACTGGTACGTTGCCACAAGCCACATACCCGTTAGCAAGTCCTTATCCGAACTCGTGTGCCATTCCCGCAAACGACTTTTCAACAGATCATACTGAAGGACATGAATGATATCTTCAATTCGTGACTGAAGGACAGGATTAAAGCTTGTCTCCCATTCTTTTTCCAAATAGGGGATAGCCTCCTTGCCAAGCGCCATTATCCTTTCTTCAACATGTGCCAACACTTGCTTGTCGGTATCATCCAGTAACGAAATGAGGGCCTTAATCTCGTTATCCTCCATACTAGGTTTGTATCACCCCCACATTAAATTTTTCAACAGGCGCATGGTTTGCCGCTTCGATACCTGTAGAGATAACATTGCGTGTCTCCAATGGGTCCATCACTGCGTCAATCCAAAGGCGGGCGGCAGCGTAGTATGGACTGAGTTGGTCATTATACCTTTCGGTGATCTCTTTTAGCAGGGCACTTTCTTCTTCCTTTTCAATAGTCTTGCCTTGCGCCTTCAACGTATTCACCCGGATTTGCAACAATGTTTTGGCGGCGGCAGCACCACTCATAACAGCAATCTGAGCAGTAGGCCAGGCTACGATCAAGCGGGGATCGTAGGCTTTGCCACACATGGCATAGTTGCCGGCGCCGTACGAGTTGCCGATGATTACTGTAAACTTTGGCACCGTAGAGTTGGCCACTGCATTTACCATCTTTGCTCCGTCCTTGATAATGCCTCCCTGTTCTGCCTTGCTTCCCACCATGAAACCGCTGACATCCTGAAAAAATACCAATGGAATTTTTCGTTGGTTACAATTCATAATAAATCGTGCGGCCTTATCCGCTGAGTCGGAATAGATCACTCCCCCCATTTGCATTTCACCCTTCTTGGTCTTCACAATTTTGCGCTGGTTGGCCACAATACCTACAGCCCAGCCATCAATTCGGGCATACCCGCAGACCAGCGTTTTACCGTATAAGGACTTGTATTCATCAAATTCAGAATTGTCAACGATTCGTTTGATGATCTCATAAGTATCGTATGGTTTTGAGCGGTCGGCCGGAAAAAGACCATAAATATCTTTAGGATTCAAACTTGGTTGCTTTGCCTCTATTCGACTAAACCCCGCATCTTCGTGTTTCCCAATTTTGTCCATGATGTTCCGGATATGGTCCAGGCATGTCTGATCGTTGGGAAATTTATTGTCGGTGACGCCTGATATCTCACAATGTGTGGTAGCTCCCCCCAATGTCTCATTGTCAATATCTTCGCCGATCGCGGCTTTTACCAAATAAGAACCGGCCAAAAATATAGAGCCAGTCTTATCGACGATCATTGCTTCATCAGACATGATTGGCAGATAGGCTCCTCCCGCCACACAGCTTCCCATAATGGCCGCAATCTGGACTATGCCCATGGAAGACATCCTGGCATTATTTCGAAACTGTCGACCGAAATGCTCTTTGTCCGGAAAAATCTCGTCCTGCATGGGCAAGAAGACACCCGCACTGTCCACCAGGTAAATGACAGGCAATCTATTTTCCATCGCTATCTCCTGCGCACGTAGATTCTTTTTTGCTGTAATGGGAAACCATGCCCCGGCCTTCACGGTAGCATCATTGGCCACTATCACACAAAGCCTTCCCTTCACTCTGCCCAAGCCTGCCACTACGCCACCGCCCGGACAACCACCCTGCTCCTTGTACATACCTTCACCCGCAAAAAGACCAATTTCCAAAAATTCTGTCTTCTTATCGATCAGGTAAGCAATCCTCTCCCGTGCTGTAAGCTTTCCTTTCAGGTGCTGCTCCTCAATCTTCTTCGCACCTCCGCCCAGGTGTAGTTTTTTCTCCTTTGCATCGCGCTGGAAACAAAGTTGTTTAAAAAGATCTTCGTTCTTACTAAATTCCCTATCCATACGTAGGACTTTAACTCGTTGGGCTCATTTCTTTTGCTGGGCTTCAGCAGCCTTTTTCTTTTCCTCCTCGCGTCTGCGATCGCGTTCGACTTTCTTGTGGCTTTTTCCCAAGGGAGAGGTGAAATGTTTAGGGTAATTATTGATATGGTTTACCAGGCTATCCATATGCAGCAAAAGCTTGTTCATATTCACATACAAAGAATCTTCAGTCATTAACTTGCTTACAGTGTTGTCTCCCTTTTTCAGCTTGGCCAGTGTTTCAGTTAAACCGGTCAGTGTTTCCTGCGCTTTCAAAAGCGTTTTGTTCAATTCAATTTGCTTTAAAGAGTCAGATATGATGGCAAAGTTCTTCAAAATAGGTTTGAGGTCTGCCAGGGTAGTGCT
Source organism: Cyclobacteriaceae bacterium (assembly GCA_043779735.1). Taxonomy (GTDB): domain Bacteria; phylum Bacteroidota; class Bacteroidia; order Cytophagales; family Cyclobacteriaceae; genus ELB16-189. Next base: position 6,432 of record JAYWDR010000299.1, read on the forward strand.
GAGGTTCAAAGCAACATCGTTATAATTATTGGCCAGTAAATCAATTTTGCCATTGGCATTGATAAGGGTAGCATTCAGTATGTCCGGCGTTTTTTGAAGTTTAACAAAAATTGAATCCAGCCGTTGGGAGTTTTTCGCCAGGCTTTCGATCACCACATTAAATTTTCGCAGCGTAGACTGCAGGTCACTGGCCACCGGCTGGGCCGATTCTGTCAACACATCAAACATGCCTTTGGCCACTTTAGAAAGAATGGTGTCTCCAGGCTTGATAGGGTGATTCATGTCGCCAATCGATAGAAGTATGTACTTCCCGCCTAATAACTCGCTGTTAAGTATGGCCTTCGTAGAATCTCCTAATTTAATCTTGGAATCAATATCTATCTCTACCAGGACACTGTGCGTTTTATTCTGCATGATCTGGATCATACTGACCCTACCCACCGCAAAACCGCTTACCTGCACCTGATTGGAGACCGCCAGATTGTCCACGTTTTCATAAACCACGTAATACTTGGAAGTAGTGGAAAAAAGGTCAACGCCTTTTAAGAAATACCATCCAACGTAAAGTATGACTATTGCCGTCGTAGCAAAAAGTCCCACCATCAATTCCTTGTTTCTCACAATGTGTTAGTTTATGGATTCTACTTGGATCTTATAATCTTTAAAAGCCCGGTAAATGCCGGAGGCAATAAGGTTTTGTCCATTCTCTTCATTCAAAAACTTTTCTTCTTTTTGGTTCGTCAAGAAACCCACCTCTATCAACACGCTAGGCATTGCCGTGCGCCACAAAACCCAGAACCCCGCTTGCTTGACACCATGACTTCGTCTTCCGACCTTACCCTTGAATTCTGATTCCACCTTCTCAGCGAAATTGAGGCTACTTTCCTGAAATGCACCCTGAGCCAGGGAAAACAAAATATTCGACTCTGGACTATTGGGATCAAAACCTTCATACCGTTCCTGATAATTATTATCCAAAAGGATCACTGCGTTTTCACGTTTGGCCACATCCAGATTTCCCTCTGACTTGTGTAGACCCATGACATAAGTCTCCGTACCAAATATTTCCGGCTTTGAGACCGCATTCGCATGAATACAGATAAACAGATCTGCCTTGTTTTTATTGGCGATGGCCGCGCGCTCATCCAACGCCAGGTATCGGTCATCCTTACGGGTATAAATAACCCTTACTCCTGGAATATTCTTCTCGATATAGCTGCCCACCTTCAGGGCGATCTTCAACGCCACATCTTTTTCCTTCAACGACACTCCCCGTGTCCCAGGATCTTTACCGCCATGGCCCGCATCAATGACAACAATATCCACCACATTATCAGCACGTTCAGTGGCCGCCGAAGAGTGTAGCAAGGTTATTGCTAACAAAAAGACCTTAGTTCTGATATCCACAGAAGTAGTGATGCGGGGTATTTGACATAAATTCGGACAAAATCGTGAATTTTTCGCTAAAAGCTAAATTTTTGACCCAACCTCAGGGAGCTGAATCCGTACGTCGGCTCCTCCTTTTCCTATTTTTTTTCATAGCCATAGCCAGCTTTGGTCAGGTGGAAAAGCCAGTATTGACCCCGAGAAGCGATTTACCAGTCCAAAAACAAGCCTCCCCTCCTGGCACGCTGCTGACAAAATCTGATACTGTAATGACCAAAGCCGACTCCCTGACCAAAAAGAGAAGAAGTGAAATAGAAACCACGATTACCTATTCGGCCCGTGACTCAATTAATTCCAATATCGATAGCAAAATCGTTCACCTCTACGGCGACTCAAAAATCCATTATGGGTCTATTCAACTAATGGCGGAAGACATCACCATTGACTACCAAAAATCGACTATTTCCGCTCAAGGCAGATTGGACTCAGCGGGCAGACACATTGGTTACCCTATCTTCATCAACGGTGGTGAGAAGTATGAAACAAAGAGTATCGTCTACAATTTCAAGAGCAAGAAAGCACGAATTTCTGAAGTCGTAACAAAGCAGGGCGACGGTTTTTTGCATGGAAATTCTGTCTTCAAGAATGCGAAAAATGAACTCCTCAGCATTCAGAACGCCTACACCACGTGTAACCTGGCCCATCCACACTTTAAGATCATAGCATCGAAAGCAAAAGCTATCCCAGGAGACAAAATGGTCATGGGGCCCTTTCACATGGAGATCACTGACGTCCCACTCCCACTGGGTTTTGCATTTGGTATTTTCCCCTCTCCAAGGCAGAGTGCCTCCGGCGTCATTGTGCCCAGCTACGGAGAGGAAAGAAACAGGGGATTCTTTCTCCGCAGTGGAGGCTACTTCTTTGACATTAGCGATTACTTTAAGCTGCAACTTACCGGCGATATCTATTCAAAGGGATCATCCGCCTTCTATGTTAACTCAACCTACCGTAAACGGTACCATCACAGCGGCTCCTTTAACTTCAGTTTCACAAGCAATGGTACTGGTACCAATATCGAAGAAAAAGGTACGGTGAAGGATTTTAGAATCACCTGGAGCCACTCTCCTCAGTCCAAAGGAACCGGACGTTTTTCAGCTTCCGTCAATGCTGCGACGGCCACCTACAACAACAATAATTTCCTGCCCATCAACACCAATCCATCTTCACCCCGCATTGACAACAGCACCCGGAAGCTCAGTTCAAATATTTCCTATTCAAAGACATTCGGTTCCATGTACAGCCTTGGAACCAATTTTAGAATCAACCAGGACCTTACCACCAAGCAAGTGGATTTGACATTGCCTGACCTTAGCTTTAACATTAATAACATCTACCCCACCAAAAAATTATCGCAAGGGATGATCTTTCAGAATCTCTCCATGCGGTATACGATGGCAGCCTCCAACCAGATCACCAATAATCTTGGCAGGGGCTTTCCGGGTAAAGATGGAAAACCATTAAGCCACGACAGCATAGCCGCATTCAACGGCCAAAACATCCCTTTGCTAATTCGCAATGGTAAGAAAGGTATGCGCCACAGCATACCCATCGCAACCTCTTTCAAGATGTTAAAATTTTTGACGGTTAGCCCCGGCTTTTCCTATGATGAGTTGTGGTACTTTGAAAAACTCAACTGGGGCACCTCAGCGGATGGTAAAACTGCGGTAGTAAAAGATACCATTCGGGAATTTAACCGTGTAAGTAATTACTCCACCAGCATTAACCTTACGACGCGGATTTACGGAACCTATTTTTTCAAAGGTAAATCAAGCATACAAGCCATTCGCCATGTAATAAACCCCAATGTGGGTTTTAGTTTTTCTCCAGATTTCGGAGACCCTTCGTATGGCTATTATCAACCTCTGAAACTGGCCAATAATGCCAACACGGTTTACAAGTCAGTACATGAAGGCTTTGTCTATGGCTCTTCCAGGTTTGGCAGAAGTGCCTCACTCAGTTTTGGGCTTAACAATAATATTGAAATGAAAGTGAAGAGCAAAAAGGACACAGTGGCCAAGAAAATATCGTTGTTCAACACGCTGTCGATTAATAGTGGCTACAACTTTGTGGCAGACTCCTTCAGACTGGCGCCTTTCAGCATGGCGGCCAATACCAATGTGTTAAACGACAAGCTCAACATCAGCGCCACTGCGTCGTTGGACCCATACCAATATGTGACCATCTCGACCGGGGAAGTAAAAAGCGAAAGAGAAATACGAACAAGTTCCTATGCGTGGCAAAGGTACCAACCGTTAACACCTGGGTGGAGTGTGGTGAAGGGCAGTAAAGGTATAGGACGCATCACAAACGCAAACCTCGCACTCAGCACGAACTTAAGCCCTCGAGGTAAGAAGAAAGACGCCGAGACCAGGGATAAAATATCCAAAGCCGATGGCATTTCCGACTCCGACAAGAAACATCTCCTTGATAACCCAGACGCCTACATTGATTTCAAGATTCCCTGGAATCTGCGCATTAGCTACAACGTGGACTATTCACACTCCGCCAATGTAAAACCAGCGGTCACACAAGCCTTGCGCTTCAACGGAGATTTTTCTCTCACTGACAAATGGAAAATCACCTATAGCTCCGGATATGATTTTGAACAAAAGCAAATAACCCAAACCTTCGTAACTATTGCGCGGGATTTACACTGTTGGCAAATCAATTTGAGTTGGGTGCCGTTTGGCAAATATCAATCCTACACGTTTTTTATTGGTGTCAAGTCATCCATGTTGAAGGACCTGCGATTGAACAGGACACGGTCATTTTTTGATAATTAGCTTCGGCTGGCTCAGCTTTTCAGGCTGAGCCTGCTGAAGCCTGCCAACCCTCAATTTCAGGCAAGGTAGCAGGCATCACACCGTCCAATTTCATTTTCTTCCTCATGCCTCCTATATCGTTGAGAAGCTTGGTCGCTTTCATTTCCCGTAGTTGAGTCACAGTGAGGATGCCCAGCTTTTGAAGGATTGGAAGAAGTTCTTCACGTACACCAACTTCCTTAAACTCCTGATCATGGCCAGCGGCGGCATATTTCTCAGGCTTCATCTGAGGAAAAAATATTACGTCCTGAATAGAGGGGGAATTCGTCATTATCATAGTCAGGCGGTCGATTCCAACACCCAATCCCGCCGTCGGTGGCATGCCGTATTCCAGCGCCCGCAAGAAGTCTTCATCCAGCGTCATGGCCTCTTCATCCCCTCGCTTACCAAGTTCAAGCTGCTCTTCAAACCGATTCCGTTGGTCGATGGGGTCGTTTAGCTCTGAAAAGGAATTACAAATCTCTTTGCCGTTGCAGATCGCCTCGAAGCGCTCCACCAAGCCGGGCTTGCTGCGATGCTTCTTGGCAAGGGGAGACATCTCCACAGGATAATCAGTGATATAGGTTGGCTGGATCAGATTGGGCTCGCATTTCTCACCAAAAATCTGGTCGATCAACTTGCCCTTTCCCATTGTCTCATCGATCGGTACCTGCAACTGGCGACATGTGCTGCGAAGTGAGTGTTCATCCATAACTGAAATATCAATCCCCGTAAAGTGTTGAATGGCCTCAAACATAGTGAAGCGCTTCCAGGGTCTCTTAAAATTAATGATGTGTTCACCCACTTTTACTTCAGTTGTTCCATGAAGATCGATTGCCACTTTTTCAATCATCTCTTCAACGAGGTCCATCATCCATTGATAGTCCTTATAGGCCACATACAGCTCAACTTGTGTGAATTCAGGGTTGTGAAACCTGGACATACCCTCATTTCGAAAATCTTTTGAAAATTCATATACACCCTCAAAGCCTCCCACGATCAGTCTCTTAAGATAAAGTTCGTTGGCAATACGCAAATAGAGCGTCATGTCGAGCGTATTGTGATGCGTCTTGAAAGGACGCGCAGCAGCACCTCCATACAGGGGCTGAAGAACAGGAGTCTCGACCTCGAGATAACCCTTGTTGTTCAAATGGGTCCGCATGGAATTTACCAGCTTGGTGCGTTTCACAAAGGCATCGCGTACCCGTGGATTTACAACAAGGTCGACATACCGCATCCGGTATCGCTGCTCGGGATCTGTAAACGCATCGTGGCGATGAACAATACCCTGCTCATCGGTTGTTTCCTTTACGACGGGAAGTGGGCGTAACGACTTCGACAAGACGGTGAGGCTGGTGGCATGGATGGATATCTCACCGGTCTGCGTCGTAAAAACAAAGCCTTTTATACCAATAATATCACCGATGTCAAGAAGTTTCTTAAAGACAGTATTGTACAGGGTCTTGTCATCGCCGGCGCAGAGATCATCCCTCCGAAAATATACCTGAATTCTCCCCGACTCGTCTTGCAATTCGGCAAAGGAAGCATTGCCCATAATGCGTCTGGTCATTATTCTTCCTGCACAGGACACATTCTTGAAAGCTTCAGAGTGTGAAGGGTATTTTTCAAGTATCTCCCGCGTGGTCGCGTTGATCTCGAAAAGATCGGCCGGGTAGGGATTGATACCCAGTGCCCGTAACTCCTCAAGGCTCTTTCTTCGAATAATTTCCTGTTCGCTTAATTGCATGGGGTTTGTTCTTAAACAAGTGAAATGCCTCCCGGATCAGTTCCTTTGGACAGGCAAAAATAAATGAATTTAGCAATGGGAAGACTAATCGTTGTCCTTATTCACTAATAGTTATTGACTTACTACCAGGGAAGAGTGAAAGCCTCTATCCCTTATGGTTCCTGCGCCGGGCGAGTTCTTTTCGGATTAAAGCCAACTCCCGGCTGCTCTGTCCGGCAACGGAAGTATTTTCTGATGCCCTCCGAAGGAGATAAGGCATGACGGATTCAACCGGTCCATACGGAACATATTTGGCCACATTGTAGCCTGCTTTTGCCAGGTTGAATGAAATATTATCACTCATGCCAAGCAGCTGAGCAAACCACACGCGATTGTCATCGGCCTTCATACCATGCTTTTCCATAAGTATGGCGAGAAACTGATTGCTATGCTCGTTATGCGAACCGCACAAGACTGAGATGCGCTGCTTATTGTCAAGGCAAAATATCAGGGCCTTGTTGAATGCATCGTCCGTCGCTAGCTTGGTGGGGTAAATGGGATCGGCATATCCCCTGAGCAAGGCCCGTTCCCGTTCCTTTTCCATATAAGCTCCCCGCACTAGCTTCACACCCAGGTAATAATTATTTGAAGTCGCTCGGTGGAAAGCGTCCCGCAAATTAGAAAGACTGTCCGTGCGGTACAGTTGGTAGGTGTTAAAAACAATAGCTTTCTCCCGGTTGTACTTTGCCATCATCTCATATACCAGCCCATCGATGGGGTTTTGAATCCAGGTGTCCTCGGCATCAATCAGGATGGGAATATTCAAAGTGTGAGCTATTGAACAAATGCGATCGACCCGATCTTTTACTTTGTCGAAGGAATTCTCTTCTTCTTTTGTAAGGACCAGTCCTGATTGTATTTTTTCAAGTAAGGACCCATCTGCCATGCCGGTCATTTTGAAGACACAAAACGGAATAAATCTTGAGCTCTTGGCTTGATCAAACGTACGTAGGATTTCTTCTGTAGTAGCATCGAACCCTGCTTCCGTATTGGCACCCTCCACCGAATAGTCAAGGATGGTCCTAACATTGAATTCGCCAAGGTGCTGTACGGTCTTTTCCGTTTTCCTGATGGTCTCACCGCCACAAAAATGATCGAACACGGTAGACCTTACAAGACCTTTGATAGGTAGGCCCAAGGACATACTAACCTTGACAACGCCGGTGGCTAATGAGGAGATAAAAGGGTGGTTCACAATGGTGA
>JAYWDR010000300.1:0-13653 GCA_043779735.1 Cyclobacteriaceae bacterium
ACACACTCGCCGAAACCAATCCTCACTCCATCCTTTTCAGCGTGACCTCGCATCACCACCGTATCGCCGTCTTCCAGAAATTTCCGTTCTGTTCCGTCCGGCATGCGAAGGGACTTCTGCCCATTCCAACTTAGCTCCAGCAAGGAGCCATAAGAACCCGGTGAAGGGCCGCTAATAGTTCCTGAGCCATACATATCTCCAACCTGAATATTACAGCCATTGACCGTGTGGTGAGCTAATTGCTGAGCAATATTCCAGTACATGTATTTGAAGTTGGTTCGGCATACTGTAGTCGCCTCCATCTTCGCAGTAGAAAGCAATACTTCCAGCTGGATATCAAAGTTTTTCTTCCCCTCAAAAGCCAGGTAGGGCAACACATGCGGAATCTGTTGAGGACCTTCGGTCCTGAAGGGTTCCAGCGCATCCAGGGTAACGATCCAGGGAGAAATGGTTGACGCAAAATTTTTGCCAAGAAATGGTCCAAGGGGCACATACTCCCAACTTTGAATGTCGCGCGCCGACCAGTCATTGAACAACACAAATCCCACGATGTGGTCTTCCGTCTCTTTCAACGAGATGGATTTACCTATTATCGTATTGGTGCATGTGATGAATGCCAGTTCCAGCTCAAAGTCGAGTTTGCGGGAAGGGCAGAAAGCAGGAAGGTCTGCATCGGGAAGTTTAGTTTGGCCTTTGGGCCTCAGAATGGGCGTACCTGAAACAACGATTGACGAGGCTCGGCCGTGATACCCTACGGGAAGGTGCTTCCAGTTAGGCAAGAGCGCATTCTTAGGATCACGAAACAGTGATCCCACATTGGTGGCATGTTCTTCACTACTGTAGAAGTCCGTATAGTTTGGAATCTGAACAGGTATCATCATCTGCGTCTCTGACATCGGAATGAGGGCAATTTCTTTTGCGGCAATATTATTTCGCAGGTCATCATGGTCGTGCTGAAGCAATTCGGAAATCCTTCCGCGCACCTCTCCTATTTTCTTTCTTCCCAGCGCAAGAAAATTATTCAGATACTTTTGGTTGAATATCCCTGGTGGCAAGCCCAGCCCATCAAGGAAACCGTTCTCCTGGAGATACACCAAATCCAATACGAAATCACCAATAGCGACACCGGCTACAGGCGTTAGGTATCGGGTTTTGAAAATCCCAAACGGAAGGTTTTGTACGGGGAAGTCAGTGCCCGGGGTCACTTTTACCCAACTCTTTATTTTAGGATCATTGGCCGGAATCATATCTTCTTTTCTTATCTCTTCAAAAATACTCTAATTTGGAATGTGGCATTACAACTTCCGCAGGAGTTTGAAAATTACATGGAGTCCCGGCTGGGCCCTCAGTTTGAAGGCTTCCGTCAGTCGTTTGAAAAACCGGCGCCCGTCAGTATCCGGTTCAATCCTCGTAAAACGAGTCACTATGCCGGAGAAACAATTCCGTGGAGCATGTATGGCCGATACCTCCCTGAGCGACCTATCTTTACCCTTGATCCGCGCTTACATGCCGGCGCATACTATGTGCAAGAGGCCAGCTCCATGTTTTTAGAACAGGCCTTGCAACATTCCGTTGACTTGGCAAAGCCTCTGAATGTTCTTGACCTGTGCGCAGCCCCCGGGGGCAAGTCCTCCCATCTGCTAAGCATGCTTTCAGGAGAAAGTCTATTGATCTCAAACGAAGTTATTCGAAATCGGACCTCTGTGCTCTCAGAGAATATTCAGAAATGGGGACATGACAACGTAATTGTAACCAACAGTGATCCTTCCGATTTTCAAAGGCTTCCTGAATTCTTCGACCTCATCCTTGTAGATGCTCCTTGCTCCGGCGAAGGACTATTCCGCAAAGATCCTGACTCCATGAAGGAGTGGTCTCCAAAAAATGTAGAATCGTGTTCACTCCGTCAGAGGCGAATTGTGAGTGATGTTTGGCCTTCATTAAGGCAAGGAGGTGTTCTGATTTATTCCACCTGCACATACAATGAAAAGGAAAATCTTGAAAATATGACGTGGCTTCATTCTAAACAAGACCTTGAGTGTATACAACTCGTTCCTAAAAAAGAATGGGGCGTAGAGACCATTAATAAAGGAAAGGTATTCGGCTATCAATGCTTTCCCCACCGGGTAAAAGGGGAGGGTCTCTTTCTGGCGGCGGTAAGAAAGAAAAATGGTGGGAGTCAACCAAATTCGAAATCGAAAGACGTTTTGAAGTATCCCACCAACAGCCAGGTAAGAGAATTTTCTCCCTGGATTATCTCTCCCGAATCTCAATGTTTTTTTCTGCACCATCAAGTAGTGAAGATGCTTCCTGTCAGCAAGAAAATGGAAATGCTATTGGCGCTCAGGCATTTAAATGTAATGAGTGTCGGTACAGCGGTAGCAGAAATCATGAAAAACAAGCTTGTCCCGGAACACGCGCTGGCGCTCTCCATTAAACTTCGAAAAGAAAACATCGCCCGACTTTCAGTTGATTTAAGTCAGGCCCTCATCTATCTCCGAAAAAATCCATTGTCGTTGCCCTCGGAGCGCCTGGGGTTTGCACTTATCGAATTTGAGGGACTTGGCCTGGGATGGGTCAATGTACTTCAAAACAGACTCAACAATCTATATCCAGCTTCCTGGAGGATACTAATGGAGGGGCCGGGTACTGGTCAATAACCAGCGGGTCAAAATATGATCGCCGAAAAGGTTGGACAGGATCCATCCAGTATTCCTCGGCTTTCCTTATTTTTGCGCTCCTTTTTAACGATTTATAATGTCCTTATCTACCAAATACGATCCAGCAGAAGTAGAAGACAAATGGTATTCCTATTGGCAGGAAAAAGGATTTTTTCATGCAAAGGCAAGCCCAGGAAAGGAACCCTATTGCATTGTGATCCCACCTCCTAACGTTACCGGGGTGCTGCATATGGGGCATATGCTCAACAATACCATCCAGGATATCCTAATCAGGAGAGCTCGCATGGAGGGCAAAGAGGCGCTCTGGGTACCCGGTACCGACCATGCTTCTATCGCAACCGAAGCCCGCGTTGTAGCCATGTTGCGGGAGCGGGGTATCAAGAAATCTGATTTGACACGCGATGAATTTTTAACCTACGCCTGGGAGTGGAAAGAGAAATACGGTGGCATTATCCTGGAGCAACTAAAAAAACTTGGGGCCTCATGCGATTGGAACCGTACTGCGTTCACTATGGATCCGGATTATTACAAAGCGGTGATTCGTGTGTTTGTGGACTTGCATAAGAAGGGCTATATCTACCGCGGCCTGCGCATGATCAACTGGGACTGTGAAGCGAAGACAGCGCTTTCCAATGAAGAGGTTTTGTACAAAGAGGATGGAGAAAAATCCATACTCTATTCCATTCGCTACAAAATAAAAGACACGCAGGACGACTGGGTCATCATCGCCACCCAACGGCCCGAGACGATCATGGGAGATGTGGCGATTGCCGTCAATCCATCCGACGAACGTTATGAAAAACTGGTTGGCAAAAAAGTACTGGTGCCTTTCATCCTTCGCGAAATTCCAGTCATCGCCGACCCCTATGTAGATAAATCTTTCGGAACAGGCTGTCTTAAGGTGACACCCGCACACGATGTCAACGACTATGAAATTGGCGTACGTCATTCACTCCCCGTGATTGACACCATCAATGACGACGGTACGTTAAATGAAAAATGTGAGATACCCAGATTTGTGGGCAAAGACCGCTTCAAGGTGCGGAAGGAAATCATCAAGGACCTTCAGGCTGAGGGTCATATTCTTAAAGAGGAAGAATTCATCACCCGCATCGGACGATCGGAGCGAACCAACACGGTTGTGGAGCCCAAGCTGTCTCTGCAGTGGTTTGTTAAGATGAAAGACATATCGAACCGGGCATACCTTGCGGTGGAAAATGACGACATCAAACTGCACCCTGCCAAATTCAAAAATACCTACCGCCATTGGATGGGGAATGTGCGCGATTGGTGTATCTCGCGGCAATTGTGGTGGGGCCATCGCATTCCGGCCTACTATTACGGAATTGGAGAGAATGATTTTGTGGTGGCTGAAACGCCTGAAGAAGCTATTCTGATGGTTTCTCAAAAAGCCGGAATACAATTGACCGAAAGTGACCTACGTCAGGATTCCGATGTGCTGGACACATGGGCTTCTTCGTGGCTATGGCCTTCCGCGGTATTTGACGGCTTCAACGATGCCTGCTTTGACCGGTCAACCGGAAAAATAAATCGTTTAAAGAACAAAGACCTCAACTACTTCTATCCCACACAAGTACTGGTGACTGCCCCGGAAATACTTTTCTTCTGGGTGGCACGAATGATTATCGCAGGGTATGAATACATGGATGAAAAGCCTTTCGAAGACGTGTACCTCACGGGCATCGTTCGCGACAAGTTAGGGCGAAAGATGTCAAAGTCATTGGGCAATTCACCAGACCCGCTGGATCTCATCGCCCGCTTTGGTGCCGATGGTGTCCGCACCGGGATGCTGTTCAGCTCGCCCGCAGGCAACGACTTGCCCTTCGATGAGAAGCTTTGTGAGCAGGGAAGGAACTTCGCTAACAAGATCTGGAATGCTTTCAGGCTAGTGAAGGGCTGGGAGGTAGAAGACAAAACTATTCCAGCAGAAAATGCCATCGCCATTGAGTGGTTTACATCGCGTTTCAACCAATCCCTGGAAGAAGTCAACGATCATTTTGCAAAGTTCAGGATATCCGATGCACTCCTGGCCATTTATAAACTGATATGGGATGACTTTTGTGCCTTGTATCTCGAGATCATCAAACCCGAGTATGGCAAGCCCATTGATGGAGAAACCTATCGCAAGACGATCCACCACTTTGAAAATATTTTAAAGCTTCTTCATCCCTTTATGCCCTTCATTACAGAAGAGTTGTGGCATGAATTCTATGAAAGAAAGGAGAATGAATGTATCATCAAGGCTGCCTGGCCTTCGGAAAAGGGGTATGATGACAAGGTGTTGGAGCAGGCTGCATTTTCATTCAGCATCGTCAGCGAAGTGCGGAACTTGAGAAATGCGAAAGGCCTTTCGCCGAAGGAGGCACTGACACTTCATATTAAAGGTCCTGATTCGCTTTTGGAAAAATCTTTTGGTGCCGTGATCGCGAAATTATCAAACCTGACTCAAATCAGTTTTACGGCCCAATCCGTGGAGCAGGCGGCCGGATTCCTGGTGGGTACCACAGAATTCTTTGTTCCTTTGGCCGGAAAGGCTGACACGGCTAAAGAGCGAGAGGCGCTCAAAAAAGAACTTGACTACCTTCGGGGCTTCCTCTCCTCTGTGGAGATGAAATTATCCAATGAGAAGTTTGTGAATAGTGCGCCTCCGCAGGTTATTGAGATCGAACGAAAAAAGAAAGCAGACGCTGAAGCAAAGGTCACAGCGCTCGAAAAAAATCTTGCGGCCCTGGGTTAAACCAGGCTATTCTCCGTGAAAATCCGTGCAATCCGTACAATCCTTGGCCAATAAAAGCAAATTTGAACAGTCAAACCTAGGTGCGGAAGATAAACAGCCACGGATGACACCGATTTGTACTGATAGCTCAATCTGAGGTAATCTGTAATCCCGGGACGGGGGACTGTGGCCAATAACATTCTACTCTAGATCCTTGCCGCCATCAGCAGCTCGATATTCTTGTATTTCATCCCAAACTTTCTGCCCACCGATTCATTGGTCAAGCCGCCCTTGTAGGTATACACCCCTTTCATAAACCACTTGTGCGAAAAAATCATCTCCTCGATGCCGCCTTCTTCAGCAGCCCTAAGAATGGTTGGTGTAAATATGTTACTTAAGGCTGTCGTGGCGGTATGCGCAACCCGTGAGGCCACGTTAGGCACACAATAATGGATCACATCGTACTTGCGAAAGATAGGCCTGGAGTGTGTGGTGATCTCTGAAGTGGCAATGCAACCACCCTGGTCGATGCTTAAATCAATGATCAGTGAATTTGATTTCATGTGACTAACCATTTCCTCAGACACTACATGTCGGGCCCGACCCTTTTCCGCTCGCAGCGCACCAATAACCACATCGGCTGATTTTAAACTCTCACCTAATGTAACCGTGTCGATTGTGGAGGTATAAAATTGGTGCCCTAGCGTGTGCTTGATCCGTCTGAGCTTGTACAAATGATTGTCGAACACCTGGATTTCTGCACCCAGGCTTAGCGCCGCCCGTGCCGCATACTCTGCCACCGTGCCAGACCCAATGATCACCACCTTTGTCGGAGGAACGCCTGTTATTCCACCAAGGATAATTCCCTTACCGTCATGAACGGAACTTAGGTATTCCGCCGCAATCAACATGACGGTGCTTCCGGCAATCTCGCTCATGCCCCGGATGATCGGCATTCCCCCCACTTTGTCTTCAATAAACTCCCACGCCAGGGCATTTACCCGCTTCAGCAGGAGGGCATCAATGAAACCCTTTTCCAAATTACCCAGCTGAAGAGCTGAAATCAATGTCTGCCCAGGCTTAAAATATTCAGTCTCCTCCAGTGTAGGAGGCTCGATCTTCAAGACGATATCGGCTTTGTACACTTCCAGAGGGGAATACACAATCTTGGCCCCCGCCTCACTGTATTGCTTATCAATGAATTTTGACCCTACGCCGGCCTGGGTTTCAACCCACACCTCATGACCATGGCTTACTAACAAGGCCACGGCATCTGGAGTAAGACTGATCCTGTTTTCTTGCAGGGAAATTTCTTTGGGAAGGCCGATAAAAAAAGCATGGCTGTTCTTTTTTACTTTCATGAGCTGCTCTTGCGGGTATAAACTCGCCTTCGCCAAAGTCTCAAATCCTGATTTTGTTTTTGCTGTCATACTTGCTGGTACTCCGTTTCGATAAACTCAAAGTCGCTATACTCAATTTCGCTGATACTCAATTTTTCGGTGCTCGGCTCCTGCAGGGGTTATTCGGACATTAAAATGATGTTCAGGTGTTCGCGAACCCAATTTTTCAGGCCACTCCACCAGGCATAGCTCATTCGAATCAAAATATTCCTCTGCCCCAATATCGGATACTTCCTTCTCATTACGGATTCTGTAAAGATCAAAATGATAGATCCTTCTTCCATTTACTGTGGCATATTCATTCACAATAGGAAATGTAGGGCTGCTCATTACTTCCTCCACTCGTAGTACTCTTCCAAGGGCTTTGATCATGGTTGTCTTGCCAGAACCCATTTCACCAAAAAAGAGCCAAACAGTGGCATCACCGGCGGCTTTAAGAAGTTCTTTCGCCACATCCTGCAATTGATCTTGCGAAACCGCCCTCCCATCCGACACCGCATGCCACACATCAGGCATTTTTCGAAGTTAATGAAATTAGTGGAATGATCATCTCTTCCAGGCTTACGCCGCCATGCTGGAAAGTGTCTTTGTACAGGCCTACATAGTAATTATAGTTATTTGGATAAGCAAAGAATTGGTCTTCAATCGCAAAGACATAGCTGGTGGAAATATTATTCTTGGGCAAGAAGAACCGCTCAGGTTTAGTTACCGCCATGATTTTATCTCCATCATATCCCAGGTTCTTGCCTTGCTTGTAGCGCAGGTTAGAATTGACATCCCTGTCTCCGATAATTTTGAAAGGCCTCTTCACCCGTATGGTGCCGTGGTCTGTGGTAATGATAACCTTGACCTTCTTTTCAGAAATTTTTTTGAGTATCTCCAGCAAAGGAGAATGAACGAACCATGACTTAGTGATCGAGCGATAGGCAGGCTCGTCAGGTGCCAGCTCCCGTATCATCGCCATGTCGGTGCGGGCATGCGACAGCATATCCACAAAATTGTAGACGATGACATTAAGATCATTCTTGAATAAATTCGAAACGGTGTCCAGCAGGTCCCGTCCTTCTTCAAGCTTCTTGATTTTATGATAAGAGAATTTCATAGAAAGGTTATTACGCCTGATCTGGCGCGAAAGAAATTCATCCTCAAAATTGTTCTTTCCATCGTCCACATCTTCACCCACCCAGAGATCAGGGTGAGTCTTAGCCATTTCAGAAGGAAGCATCCCCGAAAAAATGGCGTTGCGTGCATAGGCTGTCGTGGTGGGAAGAATCGAGTAGTAGGTCTCCTCCTTGTCTATGGTAAAATAGTCCAATAACTCAGGTTCTATTGACTTCCATTGATCATATCTCAGGTTGTCGATAACAATCAAGAAACAGGGCCGCGACGAATTCACTTCCGGAAACACTTTCCGCTTCATGATTTGATGGGAAAGTAAAGGTTTAGATGCTTTTGGATCATTGAGCCATCCGTCGTAATAACGCTTGACGAAGCGGCAAAAATTTACGTTTGCCTCAACTTTTTGAGATTCGAGCACTTCCGCCATGCTCGCATCTGCCTGGCCCATCTTCAATTCCCAAAAAACAAGCTTCTTATAAATATCAGCCCATTCGTCATGGTTGAGATTGTCCAGAAAGGCCATGCTTATTTTTTGAAATTCCTGCTGATAGTCAGAATTAGTTTTTTCCATCACCAGACTTTTCTTGTCTAATATTTTCTTTACAGACAACAGGATTTGGCTTGGGTTGAGTGGTTTGATCAGGTAATCGTCAATCTTTGACCCAATGGCCTCCTCCATAATCTGTTCCTCTTCATTCTTTGTTATCATGACTACCGGAACATTGGGCTTGACGGCCTTGATCAGACCCAGGGCTTCCAGCCCCGACATGCCCGGCATGTGTTCATCCAGAAAAACTACATCAAAGTTCCGCGATTCATTTAGTTCTACCGCTTCCGCCCCATTGTTGACGGGAGTGATATCATACCCACGTTGTTGCAGAAACAGGATATGCGGTTTTAGTAAATCAATCTCATCATCAGCCCATAAAATCGAATATCTTTGCATGGAGATCTTTTTTTGTACAAGTTAATTAATAGGAAGGAATCATTCAGCACTGTTCTGTACCCAACGGCCATTGAACAAAACTAAAATCATAAACGACCCTGTTTACGGGTTTATATCGATCAAAGGTGAAAAGATTTTTGATCTGATGGAGCATCCCTTTCTCCAGAGGATGCGGCATATACGTCAACTGGGACTGACCGAACTGGTGTATCCCGGTGCCATCCACACCCGGTTTCACCATGCCTTAGGGGCGATGCATCTTACGAAGCAAGCTCTGGAGATTTTGATTGCCAAAGGTATCGATCTCTCTGATGATGAAATCGAGGCTACTCAAATTGCCATCCTGCTTCATGACACAGGTCATGGGCCGTTCTCTCATGCCCTGGAAGAAACGTTGCTTTGCAATATTAAGCATGAGAGCCTTTCCTTTCTCTTCATGAAGGAACTGAACCGGCAATTTGCTGGTGGGCTTAGTCTTGCTCTGAAAATCTTTCAAAATACGTATCCGAAAAAGTTCCTTCATGAACTGGTGAGTTCACAGCTGGACACTGACCGCCTCGACTACCTGAACCGCGACAGTTTTTTTACGGGCGTGAGAGAAGGTGCTGTAGGAACAGACCGTATTATAGCCATGCTTAATGTAGTGAAAGGGCAGTTGGTTGTTGAAGAAAAGGGTATTTATAACATAGAAAATTTCCTGAACGCACGCAGACTGATGTACTGGCAAGTGTATCTGCACAAGACCAGTGTTAGCGCAGAGCGTCTGTTGGTTAACATCATCAAGCGAGCTCAATACCTCGCAATCTCAGGCGAGAAACTGACCGCCAGCGATTCACTATCCCTTTTTCTTAACCATTCCTTTACCCTGGATGACTTCGGCGAAAAACCTGACCTGCTGACCGCGTTTGGTAATCTTGACGACTATGATGTGTGGGGTGCCATCAAGCATTGGCAGACACACCATGATCCAGTGCTTTCACAACTAAGCCAGATGCTGCTTCAACGCAAATTATTTCAGATACAACTTTCAACGGAACCTATTCAGAAGTCAGATGTCGAGAAGGTAAAAGAAAGAATTGGAAAAGACTTGAAATTAGGTAAGAGCGACGTTCCCTATATGTTTTCTCATGGCATGGTCTCCAACGAAGCCTATTTGTCAGATCGAAATTCCATCCAGATTCTCATGAAATCGGGAGACCTGCTTGACGTAGCCCTGGCTTCGGACCTTCCCAACATCAAAGCCATGAGTAAAATCGTGAAAAAAAACTATTTATGCTGGCCCAAAAACTTATCTTTGTAAGCGGTTATAGCCGAAGTTCTCCTGATCCGTTGACGTGATACCCATACCTTTATTTTTATGGAGTTTACTTTAAATCAAATTGCCGGCATGTTGGGTGGTGAGGTACTCGGAGACGGAAGTCAGAAAATTAATATGCTGGCTAAAATACAAGATGCCAAACAAGGTCAGATTTCTTTTTTGTCAAATCCGAAATACGAACAGTACATCTATACCACCAACGCTACCGCTGTCATTGTACAAAAAGATTTCCTGCCAAAGAAAGAAATCCAATCAGCTTTGGTGTTGGTAGAGGATCCGTATTCAAGCTTTACTGTTCTTTTAGAAGAATATCATAAACTAATCAGTTTTCAAAAATCTGGCGTGGAGCAGCCAAGTTTTCTCGGTGAAAAAACCTTTGTTGGAAAAAACATCTACCGGGCAGCTTTTTCCTACGTAGGCAATAACGTGTCGATTGGTGATAACGTAAAAATTTATCCACACGTCTTTGTTGGAGACGATGTCGTTATTGGAAACAATGTCATCCTTCATCCAAACGTAAAAATTTATGCGGGCACAAAAATTGGCAATAACTGTGTCGTTCATGCCGGTGCAGTAATTGGCTCTGATGGTTTCGGTTTTGCACCACAGGAAGATGGGACATACAAAACCATTCCACAACTTGGCAATGTCATCATCGAAGATAACGTAACCATTGGCTCAAATACGGTAATTGATTGCGCAACACTTTTTGGAGATTCAACCATTATCAGAAAAGGTGTGAAACTGGATAACCTTATACAGATTGCCCACAACGTTGAAGTGGGAAGGAATACAGTCATTGCGGCGCAATCTGGAATATCAGGCTCATCAAAAGTGGGCGAAAATTGTATGATAGCTGGCCAGGTAGGCATCGCCGGTCATCTGGTGATTGCCAACAATACGAGCCTTGGCGCCAAGGCTGGAATTTCAAAATCCGTCAGCGGCGAAGGAGAGCGATTATTAGGCTACCCCGCTATCGATATTAAGGACTATTTCAGATCGTATGCCATCTTTAAGAAGCTCCCGGACCTCAATTACCGGCTCCTAGAGCTGGAAAAGAAAGTGAATAACCATGTGGTCCGTTCATTCGAAACCCTTGATAACCATCAAAACGGAGAATCATAGGCTAGGACGGTTTTGGCATAGTGCCTCCATCCAGTTAAATTTGCGCACTTATTTAATTCCATGCTTAATCACAAGCAACAGACTATAAAGAAGTCGGTAACCATTTCCGGCGTAGGCCTTCATACAGGGGTTCAGACTACCCTTACGTTCATGCCCGCCAAGCCAAATCATGGAATAAAATTCCAACGGATTGACCTCCCTTCCTCACCTATTATCGATGCCGATTGCGATCGGGTAGTGGACGTGTCAAGAGGAACCACTCTTGAGCAAAGCGGAGCCCGCGTGAGCACAATCGAACATACCCTTGCCGCTCTGGTAGGTTTGGAGATTGACAATGTCATGGTTCAAATTGACGGGCCTGAAGCCCCTATCATGGATGGTAGTTCAATTCAATTTGTCCAGGTGCTGAAAGAAGCCGAGACTGAAGAACAGAATGCCTTACGCGATTTTTTTGAAGTGCAGGATAGCATCTTTTACAGGGAAAGTGCCCGCCATGTGGAGATCGCCGCCTTGCCATTGGATGACTACCGGGTAACTGTCATGATTGACTACAATTCACCGGTACTTGGCAGTCAGCACGCTTCGATCACCAATATTCAACAGTTTGAAAAGGAAATAGCGTCGTGCCGCACCTTTTGCTTTCTACATGAACTTGAGATGTTGTACAAAAACAACCTCATTAAAGGTGGTGATTTGAACAATGCCATAGTGATTGTCGACCGTATCATAGAACCTCACGAATTGGATAACATTGCCCGGATGCTGAACAAACCTACCGTTGAGGTAAAGAAGGAAGGCATCCTTAATAATGTCGAACTTCGCTACAATAACGAACCAGCCCGTCATAAACTGCTTGATATCATTGGTGACCTGGCATTGACCGGAAGACCACTGAAGGCTCAAATTTTAGCGGCCCGACCTGGGCATGCGGCCAACGTGGCCTTTGCCAAGAAATTGAAAAAGGCAATGGCCGAGACGGACAAGAAAGGCGTGCCCCGCTATAATCCCTCACTTCCCCCGGTGATGGACATCAACAAAATTGCAATGACACTTCCTCACCGCTACCCGTTCCTGCTTATCGACAAGATTATCTATCTGGATAAAGAAACCGTGGCGGGGGTGAAGAATGTGACAATCAACGAACACTTCTTCGCTGGCCACTTCCCAGGGAATCCTGTAATGCCAGGGGTTCTTCAAGTTGAGGCCATGGCACAAATCGGAGGTATCCTTGTACTAAATACAGTTCCTGATCCGGAAAACTATTGGACCTATTTTCTCGGTATTGACGACTTCCGTTTTCGTAAAATGGTGCTCCCTGGAGATACGCTCGTAATTCAATGCGATCTGTTAGCACCGATCAAGCGCGGCATCGCTAAAATGTACGGCAGGGGCTACGTAGGGAATACTCTTGTGTGCGAAGGAACCATGACCGCCAGTATTGTTCGAAAAGATTCATGAGCTACCACCCCCTGGTCAACATACATCCTGAAGCGGTCATTGGAAACAATGTTGTCATAGAGCCCTTTGCAACCGTACAAAAAGACGTGATCATCGGCGACGGGAGTTGGATAGGTCCGAATGCCATCATCTGGGAAGGCTCCCGCTTGGGAAAAAATGTAAAGGTTTATCCGGGAGCCTCGGTATCTTCCATTCCTCAGGACTTGAAATTTGCTGGGGAGAAAACAGAAACGTTCATTGGCGACAACACGGTCATTCGCGAAAGCGTTACCATCAGCCGCGGTACCGTTGACAAACATAAGACGGTTATAGGCAAGAATTGCCTGCTCATGGCCTATGTTCACATCGCTCACGATTGTATCGTTGGCGACAACTGTATTTTCGCCAATGCCGTGCAGGTGGCAGGTCACGTGACAATTGAGGATTGGACCATCATAGGTGGCGCAAGCGCGTTGCATCAATTTGTAAAAGTAGGGGCGCACGTTATGCTATCGGGCGGATCGCTGGTAAGGAAAGATGTACCGCCGTACACCAAGGCAGCACGTGAACCGCTTACCTACGCCGGCATCAACAGCATCGGCTTGCGGAGACGGGGATTTTCGCCTGAAAAAATAATTGAAATTCAGGAAATCTACCGATTCATTTTTCTGAAGGGCATGAACAACTCAAAGGCACTGGATGTAGTAGAGAATGAGCTGCCGGTCAGCCAGGAGCGCGACTATATCATCAACTTTATCCGTAGTTCGGAGCGCGGAGTCATGAAGGGATTTTCAACCAGCACGACATCCTTTGAATGACACTCTCGACGGAAAACCTGGGCAAGAGGTTTAATCGTGAGTGGATCTTCAGGAATTTTACCCATTCCTTTCAGC
>JAYWDR010000301.1:0-5041 GCA_043779735.1 Cyclobacteriaceae bacterium
AAAATCACTCAATCAGCAGACAGCGAGTCTCGATAAATTAAAAAACAGCGGTGATGCTTCCCAATTGACCAAGGAAATGCAAAATCCTGAAGCTTTACAAGGGGATGCAAAGAAACAGATTGAGCTTGGGTATCCAGAATAATTTCAGGATCAGCAACAGACTAGAAGGTAATGTGCAAATGCTGTATGACTTTGATAAGAAACTCAAAGACGCGTTTCCTGAAAATATTACGGTTAGAATGGGGATTCAGTATAAGTTGCCCGGGAAGAAATAGGATTATGAAACAAGGTGGAGATTCCTCGTAAACAAATATGGTTCAGGAACCCTCAAACTCAGGAAAGTCCTCGAGGAATATCCCCTCCTGCCCTGTTCTTGGCGCCAGGCAGCAGTAATGTATCATGCCATTCGTTACCGCCAGGTATTTGGCACCAACGGTCATGTTGTAGATAGCCACCTGATTGAAGGCTTTCTGGCTAAGCTTGACATCCGACGACTTGCACTCGATCAGCATCCAGGGTTTCCCGGCGCGGTCATACACGAGGATATCGGAACGCTTTTGTAATGTGTTGTAAGTCAGGCTGCCTTCGATCCGGAAGAGCGATTTAGGGTAACCATGCTCCCGAATCAGGTAATGAACGAAATGTTGTCGCACCCACTCTTCGGGGGTGAGCACAATAAATTTTTTGCGCACGCCATCAAAAATCCAGACCTTTCCCTCACTCTTCTTAACTTTGAAGTCGCAGACGGGGAGATTGAGGGGAGTCATTTGATTAACGAAAGTACACGAAATCGTCATGCGGCGGCAAATATCCAATAGTAACAATTTTTGGGTGCCTGTGATTAGAATAAGAACCATACCAAGTTGAAATGAAAACAAAAGAACAAATTGTAGAGAATTGGTTGCCTCGCTATACTGGTTTGTCATTGGACGCCTTCGGTGAATACATTCTGTTGACCAATTTTGATAACTACATAAAAAAATTTGCCGAGTGGCATGATGTCGAGGTGCATGGACAAGACAAAGCCATGCGCAGCGCTACGGCCCAGGGCATCACGATCATCAATTTTGGCATGGGGTCCCCCAATGCAGCGACCATCATGGATTGCCTCTCGGCTGTCAAACCGAAAGGCTGTCTGTTCCTTGGCAAGTGCGGTGGACTAAAAAAGAAAAATGACCTCGGTGACTTCATTCTCCCCATCGCCGCCATTCGCGGGGAGGGAACTTCCAATGACTACTTTCCGCCGGAAGTGCCTGCCTTACCTGCCTTCGCTCTTCAAAAAGCCATCTCCACCACCGTGCGGGATTTTAACCAGGACTATTGGACCGGGACAGTCTACACTACCAATCGCCGCGTGTGGGAATGGGATGAACAATTTAAGGACTACCTCATAAAGATACGTGCAATGGCCATTGACATGGAGACGGCCACCATTTTCTCTACGGCCTTCGCGAATGAAATTCCAGCAGGCGCTTTGTTGCTTGTGTCGGATCAGCCTATGATCCCCGATGGCGTCAAAACAGAAGCCAGCGATAAAGTGGTAACGGCCAGTTTTGTTGATCTTCATTTGAAAATCGGGATAGCTTCCCTGAAGCAGCTAATCAACAACGGAATCACGGTGAAGCACCTACGCTACTGAGGAGGGCTTATTGGAAACGGTTATCCTCGAAAGCAATATCATTCCAACAATAAAATAAGACATGAGCGCAAGGGTACTATTGCGCATACTGCCTGAGATATACTCGATGAGACCGTATGAAAATGTTCCAACCACGATCGAAAGATTAAAGGTTACGTCAAAAAAGCTGAAGTAGGAGGCGTGGTCAATTGAATTGGCCGGAATGAGTTTGGAATAAGTGGCCCTTGACAACGATTGAATCCCTCCCATCACCAAGCCTACCAGGAAAGCAATGCCATAAAATTCATATTCCGTTGTTGTAAAGTATGCCAGCACGCAAATGACAATCCAGATGGAAATCATCGTCATCAACGCTGTCTTGTTTCCTCGCTTGGCTGAAAAGTGCGCAAACAGATAGGCACCTGCAGACGCCACCAATTGAATGATAAGGATAGTGACGATCAACTTGCTGGTGTCCAATTTCAGCTGCTTCGCACCAAACGTCGCCGCGAGGTACATCACCGTCTGTACACCCATATTATAAAAGAAGTAGGCTATCAAGTACATCTGCAGATTCGGGAAAGAGCGCAGGCTTCGCCATACTTTGTTCAGCTCGTAATAGCCATTAAGCATAACCTTCCCGCCGGACTTCCGACTGAATGGGTTGTCTGGCAAACGCAGGAAGGCAATTTGCGAAAACCCAATCCACCAGATGCCCACGAGCAGGAAAGAGAACCTTGTGGCCGTACCCTCGTCGGGGAAACCGAAGGAGGCCCAGAAAGAAATCAATGACAAGTTGACTACCAGCAATATTACACTTCCGTAATAGCCCATAGAGTAGCCTTGTGCGCTCACAGAATCGAATCGGTCTTCCGTGGCGATCTCCGGCAAGAACGCATCATAAAAGACAATACTGCCGGCATACCCGATGCTGGCTAACATCGAGCAAAGGATTCCCCATTCAATGTTCTCCCCGGTAAAGAAATAAAGACCCATGCAGGCGAGGCCTCCTAAATACACAAAGAACTTCATGAACGCCTTCTTATTCCCTGTGTAATCTGCCATGCCTGACAGCAGCGGCAGAAGCGGGGCCACCAATAAGAAAGAAAGCGACAGCGCAAAAGAATATAAGATCGAATTGACAATCGGGAAACCAAAAAAAATAACCATATCTCCGCCGTTCTTGGCAGTAGTTACAGCCTGATAGTACACTGGAAAAACGGCCGAAGTAATGACCAACGAGTACACTGAGTTGGCCCAGTCAAACATGCACCAGGCCCTTATGATCTTAGGATCATTCAACTTGGTGACTGGCGTCTGAATCATGACCTAATATATTCAAAAGAGTTGAAGTGAAGATGTACCATTCAGAAATCGGCTTTATATGCTCACATCAATTTTTCGTTGGTCACAAAAAAGCCCCTTTGTAAGGGGCTTGGATGTTTCATGGAAAACGGATTTTACTTGATTTCTTCTTTCTTGGAGAGGGTTGTGTATAGGATTTTGCGTGCGTTGGCTTTACGAAGCTCTGACTCTACATCGGCGATGATACCTCGCTTGGCCTCGTTGTCCACTTTCAAGGCGACTGTCAACTGGTCGCGTTCGTTCTCAGCCAACAGGTCTTTTTGACGACTTACCCAGAGAATAATATCCTTTGGTTCAATGAATACATCGTCAGCCTGAATTTTGGCTTCTTTGCCAAATTGCGCCGTTTTCCTCGGCTCCCCGATATACAGGTTCATTACGAGTGACTTTCTCATCAGTTTCCTTAGTTGAGTAGCTTCCGGAATGCGCTGCTGCACCTCAATTGCTGTTACGCGCAATTCTGTGGTCACCATAAAGAAAAACAATAACATGAACACCACGTCAGGCATCGAGGCCGTGGGAATATCTTGTTTTACCTGGGCCTTCTTCTTAAACTTAGCCATAGTCTTCCTTTAAGTTTAGTTACCAATCTTCGTTGGCTCCGCTATCGAAATCTGCATGGGTATTCCGGCCCTTCCTTTATCATAAATCTGCCTGTTTACCGGGTCAGCCAAATCCGAGGCTGCTTCACGGAACTTCTTGTTGGTAACGCCTGCTTGCTCTGCGTAGATGTCGTAGTACGCCCCTTGAATAATATCCAAAATCTGGATAAAGCGTCGGTAAGTAGTCCCACGGTCGGCCTTGTAAGATACAATGGCTTTTTCCGGTGATTCTGAGGAGAGCGGATCACGTCCCCTATTCGTAATGAAAACCTTTATATCATCCTTGAGTCCGGCAACATCAGCCATCGGGGTTCCTTCTACCAATAACGCATCCGAGGAATTTACCTGGATCTTGAACATATTATGCTCCTGGATTTTCACTATTTCAACATCTTTTTCAGGAGGTGGTGGCAACTGGATACTTAATCCGCGGTCATTCGCGATTGTAGTTGTCACCAGGAAAAAGATCAGCATCAGGAAGGCGATGTCCGCCATCGATGCATTCGGTATTTCAGGAGTTGAACGCGGCATTATTTAAGAGCTTTACTGATTTCTGAGTAGATCAAGCCACCAATGGCTATCACCAGAGCAAAATAAAACATCGTTAACCCTGCCCCAATCATTTTGGAGCTAAATTCAGTATTAACACCAAGCGCCTCATACTTCGGGGTAATCTCAGAGCCGGCCAGAGCGTAAGACAACCCAAAAACAACGGCCAAGGCTAACAAAGACATACCAGATTTGGCGATTTCTTTCGGATTCTTGATTGCATGAATTACTGGAAATAGTACTGCTGCAATGATGGCTGCAAACATAAGTAAGTAGCCCAGGTATAAACCCATGTCTAACCCTGCGCTTTGGAAGAAACTATCCATACCTTATTTACCTCCGGTAAGTTTGTGTTTCACTAATATGTCAATCAATGAAATGGAGGCATCTTCCATGTCGTTCACCAATCCATCGATCTTAGAAACAAGGTAATTGTAAAATACCTGGAGCACCATACCTACAATAAGGCCACCTACCGTGGTGATCAAAGCAATCTTCATACCACCGGCCACAACCTGAGGAGAAATATCACCTGCTGCCTCAATAGCGTCAAACGAGGCCACCATCCCGACCACCGTTCCAAAGAATCCAAGCATAGGCCCAAGAGAAATGAAAAGCGAAATCCAGATCAGGCCTCTTTCCAACTTGCCCATCTCAACACCACCGTAGGCTACGACTGATTTTTCAACCATGTCTGTGCCTTCAGAAGCGCGCATCAAGCCTTGTGTAAAGATGGAAGCAATGGGTCCCCGAGTATTCTTGGTTACATTCTTTGCGGCTTCCACACCGCCTTTTGCAAGCGCATCTTCAATTTGAACCAATAATTTTTTTGTGTTGGTTGTAGCCAGATTCAAGGTAATGACGCGTTCAATGGATACGGCCAGCCCTAGAATCATACATATTAAGA
>JAYWDR010000302.1:0-5032 GCA_043779735.1 Cyclobacteriaceae bacterium
AAGGCTGGCTTTGCCTACCCCATCTTTCCCATATCCCAGGAGGAGCAGCCGATAGGAACCCTGCTCATCAGCAAGAACGACCTTCATCTGGATTGGAACTATTGTGCCTCATTTCTTGATGAGTTCGTTCAGCGGGAGCTGGTGGCGAAGGAAAAAGAAGAAGACTTTAAAAACACCTACAAGGACCCGGATGAGTTTTGCTGTCTGTTTGTGATGGATAAAGCGTTTACAAGGTTTGTGTTTATTCCGTACCCGGTTGATTAATTAACAGATAATGCGTTAGCCAGGGATCGCAGAGATTTGCATGCACTATCCGTGCCCATCCGTGTAATCCGTGGCTATTAAAATTAATAATAGCGTTTACAAGGTTTGTGTTTATTCCGTACCCGGTTGATTAGTTAACAGATAATACATTAGCCACGGATTGCACAGATTTGCACTGACTATTAGCCAGGGATTGCATGGATTTGCATGGAGATAAATTAATGGAATACATTAGCCACGGATTGCGCAGATTTGCACTGACTGTTAGCCACGGATCCACTGAATCGCACGAACTATCCGTGTCCATCGTTGTAATCCGTGGCAACGTTAGAAATGTTCCCAGCCTTGCGCCTTTAATGGCACCACATTTCCGTTTTTCGTAATGAGCACATTCTGTTTCATGTCTGGATGCACATACCCGATCAGGTGGATGTCGGCGTGATTCTTGATTTTCTCAAAATCCGTCTGACCGATGGTAAAAAGTAATTCGTAGTCTTCCCCACCATTCAGGGCGCAGGTAAATGGGTCCAGCTTAAATTCGACTGCCGTTGTGTACGCCTCATGGTCGATGGGAATCTTATCTTCGAAGACACGCATCCCTACCCCCGAGCTTTTGGAAAGATGGAAAAGTTCTGATGCCAGTCCATCCGACACATCGATCATTGAAGTAGGACGGATGCCCAGGTCTGCCAACTCATAAATGATATCCATTCTTGCTTCCGGTTTAAGCTGGCGGCTCACACAATACTCGTATTTATCTAATTCCGGTTGCATCTCCGGATTTGTCAGGTACACTGCCTTTTCGCGTTCCAGAATTTGCAATCCCACATAGGCTCCACCGAGGTCACCCGTCACACAAATAATATCAGTGTCTTTGGCACCACTTCGGTACACTTCATTTCCCTTCTTCGTCCGGCCCAGCACGCTGACTGAGATTATCAAGCCGGAAGGCGAAGCCGTTGTATCACCGCCCACCAGGTCAACTTTATAATTTTCGCAAGCTGTGCGGATTCCTTTGTACAAAGCATCCACTGCCTCCACTGAAAAACGATTGCTGATGGCGAGGGCTACAATGATCTGCTCGGGCTTGCCATTCATCGCGGCGATGTCAGACACATTCGCTGCCACTGCCTTGTATCCGAGGTGCTGCAATGGCATGTACCCCAAGTCAAAGTGAATGCCTTCGAGCAACATATCAGTTGACAACAAAATCACATCTTCTCCGGCATCAATCACTGCAGCATCGTCACCGATGCCTTGTAAGGAGGATGGTAGTTGAAGCTTGAAGTTACTCTTGATCCGATCGATCAGTCCAAATTCGCCCAATTCCGAGATTTCTGTCCTTTTTTCTGCCATGGTAACGGTCATTTGCCGGTCTTTCCGGTGGTTCATCCGGCAAAAGTAAACGGATATCGGCACATTCTGGTTTTTCTGGTCGGAGCAGGCTATTCACTAGGTATAAAACAGCCTACCATGAAAACCAGAATTATTCTCCTTGTCGTGGCTTTATTCTTATTAGGTGCCTGTGGGCCCAAGTCGTACGCTGATACGGCCATTGGAAAAAAGAAATGGAAGTACTATAACAAGACCCAGTACGGCCTCCACCCCAAAGAAGCTCCTAAGTTTTAGGATTCCTTTTCCTGGCAAAGTTCTACCAATACATGATTGGTAGTTCTGGGGTGAAGGAAGACAATCATTTTGTTATCAGCGCCTAACTTAGGCTGATCGGATAACAGGTGAAAATCCTGCGAGGCAAGCACTTCTATCTTTTCTTCTATGCGATCAACTGCAAACGCAAGATGATGGAGCCCTTCTCCGCGCTTTTGAATAAAATTAGCGATAGGGGAATCTGCCCGGGTGGCTTCCAGGAGCTCGATCTTGATACCGCCCACGTCAAAAAAAGAAGTGCGGACACCTTCCTGCGGCACGTCTTCAATTTTGTAAGGCTCCTTCCCCAAAAGCTTTGCGAAAAGTAGATTGGACTTGTCAAGATTCTTTACGGCAATGCCGATATGCTCTAGTTTCTCCATAATGACTAAATTGGCGGTTCTTTGTTATTTTTGTACAAGTGAAGAAACTTTTAAGTGATTCTCAAGGTTTTTAATGGCAAATGGCTAAAAAGTAATGATGGAAACGGCTGGCGATGCACATGTTGAAGTCGCAAGGATACAGCAACAGATAAAAGACTATCTGGGCTTGCGAACGTCCGACCTCATTTTTGAATACGGCATGCATGATGGCAAGGTAAAGCTTGACCTTATTACCATCAACCCACGACACAGCCAATCTTTTTTGTTTCACTCCGAGCATGGCGCCGACAAAGTAGATGCCTTGCGCAAGATGATGGTATATGTGCAGAGCTACAAAGAGAAAGAAAACTCATATACCATACAGTGGGTAGCCAACAGCGGGCACGAGCTGCACACCTCCTATTTCAGGGCCGGGAATATCCTTGAAGCTCTGGAGAAACTTTATTATGGGCGTGACAGGAACACTCTCACCGTTTTTAGTGTTGTATTGAATCCGATCAGTTAGGTATGGCCTAAGAGCTTGGTCCTAAAGTAGATTAGACTCTGGCAAAAAAATATAAAACGAGAACATGATCAGCGTAACTGAAAAAGCAAAGGAAAGGATAATCGAGCTTCGCAAAGTAGAAGGCCGGGAACCCAATAATAACATACGGGTATCTGTAAAAGGCGGTGGTTGCTCCGGTCTGACGTATGATTTAAACTTTGACGACCAGATCAAGCCTGTCGACCAGGTATTTGAAGACAAGGGCATAAAAATCCTGGTGGACAAAAAGAGCCTGTTATATCTCCTTGGCACGACGCTCGATTTCTCAGATGGCCTCAACGGAAAGGGTTTTCAATTTATTAACCCGAATGCTTCGCGCACCTGCGGATGTGGAGAGAGCTTCGCTGTGTAGAGAGAGAATCAGAATTTTGAGTATCCAATGGCTATTGACCATTATCCCACGGCGGGGAGCCAATAGCTAACCGCCTTTCCAATTTAGAAGGTGATCACTTAGTGACCTCTGTGGTTTTGGGTTTCTTAAACCGTCGCAATACACTTCAACTCAATAGCAATAGGCGTAGGAAGGGACTTCACTTCCACGGTAGTTCTGCAAGGTTGCGTTGCGGGATCCGGAAAATACTCTTTGTAGATTCTGTTGTAAACACGGAAGTCCTCCTTCATGTGCGTGAGGTAAACCGTCACATCCACCAGGTTTTCCCATTTCGATCCGGATGCTTCCAGAATATGCTTAACATTCTGAAAAACCGAATGACACTGAGCCTCAATGTCGTGTGAAGCAAGGTTCCCTTCATGATCCAGTTTCACGCCTGGAATTTCCGCTGATCCTTTCTTGCGGGGGCCCACACCTGACAGGAAAAGAAGATTGCCTACCCTGCGTGCGTGAGGATACGGACCGACCGGATCGGGCGCCTGATCAGAGGAAAAGGAATTTGTTGCCATGACTTACTGAATTTCAAATACAAGACTTGCCCAAAAACTTTGATAATCTATGCCTTCTTTGTCCGACCCGGTCATCCTAACAGAGCTCACCATCCAGGATCCGGAGCTGCTGATGGGAAACTTGATGGTGCCGTCATCCTCAGTGTAGATATTCTGTAGAAAGATCCGGTTGCCGGTATGACTCCACACTTTCACCAAAGAATGAGGAGTGGGCTTGCCTTCCCACAACACGCGACACTCCAGGTAGTCACCTGAGTGCAGAGCGTAAGGATTTAACAATGGAACTATTTCATAACGAAATCCAATTCTTTTGCGATAGGTCTCGTCGGTTCTGGTGCCGGATTGCACCAACAGTTTCGCAAACCGCTTATAGTATTCCTTTGACGGTTTGTCAAGCGATTTCGATTGGCTCCTTGCATCAAGGATATTGTCAAGACCGTCTTCTTTCAGGTAGGCATTAAATTTTTCAGCTTCCAATTCTATAAAGGCAGCATTACTTTCCAGCGCTAGCAGGTAGGTTCCTTCCTTATCAAAAGAATAAGAAAGATTCTTGCCGGCCGTGGTCTTGATATCCTTCAAAAGATTTTTTACAATGGCCCCTGAATGCATCTCTGCTTTCTCCACCCGGTGCCTGTTCATATCCCAATATTCGCCAGTGAAGTTCTCGCCCACCATGAAATCCACTTTCATCTCTTCACCCACTGTGTACCGATACTTTTTAGGTTGCAGCCAGAATTCATGAGCCTGGGCGAGTGAGAGGCCTAAACAGATAAGAAGGGTCGCAACGGTTTTTCGCGTCATACCTGGTACAATCATCAGTGCCTGCTACTTTTAGGCCGCGTACTATTCATTATTTCTTCAATTTCTTCTGCCTCAATCGGAATATTCTTCGTCAGGTCATCGACGCCTTTTTTCTTAATCACAACATTATTCTCCAGTCGAATGCCAAAGCCTTCTTCCTTGATGTAGATGCCCGGCTCAACCGTCCACACGGAGCCGACGGCCATTTTGCTGTGCATGTTGCCAATGTCATGGATATCCAACCCCAGCATGTGGCCTGTACCATGGTAAAAATATTTTCGAAAGGCTTCCTGCCCGGGTTTCTGGTTTTTGACCTCACTGGCCGTAATAAGTTTTAACTTCAGGAGTTCCTGCTGCATGATCTTTTCAATGTCTTTGTGATAGTCAAAGTACACAACCTCCGGGCCCAACCTTTTGATGGCTTCCCGTTGAATGCGAAGTACTGCATTGTACACGTCCCTCTGTCGTTTGGTAAATTTACCATTGACTGGAA
>JAYWDR010000303.1:0-5028 GCA_043779735.1 Cyclobacteriaceae bacterium
TCCGATTGAAAGGTCGCGATTTGTTTTGGCGGGAAGTTCACCACGCACACCACTTGCCGGCCAGGGAGTTCATCTACTGTGTACAGGTGCGTGATTTGGACGCTGGATTTTTTTGTCCCCAAGTCAGGGCCGAGATCAATCCACAGTTTATAAGCCGGTTTTTTGGCCTCAGGGAAGGATTCTGCCTTGAGAATCGTGCCAACCCGTATGTCTACCTTGCTAAAGTCTTCCCATGTGATCATCTCACAAATTGTTATATCTTTAGAAACTCAAAACTATTCTAATATCGGTTAACGCCTGAAAGAAATATGAAAGTAAGGGTTTCAAGTCTTTTGGTCTCTATGGCGGCCGTATTCCTGATAGCCTTTTCCGCACAAGCCCAAGAGGAGCTTCCGATTCTTGAAACTCAGGATCCCCCCCACCGTGAGCTTAACCTTGACGAAGATAAGGTATTGATCTACGATCATTCAAATCATAGCGGGCAGGCTAAGGATTCGGTTCAGGTTGGTGTCAGGATAGTGGCCTCCCATCCAGCAAAAATTTCGAAACAAGACGCACACAAAGGCAGCTTGAAAGAAAGAGAAGGCGAGGATGCCCTTTCCTTTAACTTTCTTTACTACATGTTTCAAAAATTCAAGATGTCTGATCTTATAGATCAGTAGTTAATTCCCAAGTGCCGTAGGCTCGGCCAGAGCTAAGTTGAATAAATAGAATTGGGAAGACAATTCCGAACTTCTAATTCAGTAACGCACCCTTCAGTCGAAGGAGTTCCGTTTCAGAAACCTTTGCCAGGTAACGTGCGGCAATGAGTCGGTTGTAAGCGTCCCCAAGACTTTGCTGTGCAGTCCTCAACTCAATAAAGGTGGTAACCCCTCTCTTAAAGCCCGCAAAGGCAATCGTCACATTTTCCTGCGCCAGAAGAATATTCTCGTCTTCAATAAGCAGCGCCTTCTTGGCATTATCATAATTAATAAATGCATTACGGACGCCTACCACCGCTAAAGTCAATTGCTGAGCATAGATAAGTTGTTGACGTTCGATGTTTATTTTAGCCTGACCGATCAAGCGATTGACATTCATTCCATTCATGATCGGGATAGTAACGGAAAGACCATAGTTGTAGCCCTGGTTGCGTGAATATTTTTGAGATGCCGGATTGACCTGCAATTCATTTTCTATCCTATTAAGGTTGTATGCAGACGTAAGATTGATGGTCGGAGACCGGGTGGCCCGATTTTCCCGAAGAATTAGCGTGGCAACATCTATTGACTTTTTAGCGGCCAGCAGGGTCTGATTCGAATTCTCAATATTTGCAATGGTCTCCTCCATGGTCAAATCAAGCCGTATGGGGATGCTGTCACCAACATCATAGACATCAGGCAGGCCCATAGCCAAAGAGCCATTCAACTGGTCTTTCAATTGCTGGATGAGAGTTTCCTGCTGTAATTTGGCGGTCCGCTGTGCGTTTAAATCCACTTTCGCCTGCAGGAGCTCTGGCTTACCACCGGTACCCACTTGCAATTTTCGTTCGGCGAGTTTCACACGTTCCTCGCTTACCGCCATCAATTCCAGTATTGCCTTCAACTGTTGTTTTTGCCTGATGATGTTGTAATAGTTTATCGTGACCACGGCTGCGGTATTCATCATCTGATTACGAACGTTGGCTTCACCAAGGGCTGCTAATTCCTGAATTCTTTTTCGGGTAGCAAACATTTGAGTGCCGTCAAAAAGTGTCCATATCAACTGGACCGATGCGTTGGTATTTGTTGACTTAGCACCTTCACGAATTGTCTCTACATCGGCGAAAGTCAGGTTTCGTGAATTATTGTTATTCTTTATATAGGCACCGATTGCATTGACCTGGGGAATAAATGCGCCAAAGGCATACCGGTTATCATTGTAAGCCAATCCGGCTGTATTTTGAAGGATGCGCACATCATAGTTTTTTTGCATCGCGATCTGCAATACCTCCTCGAGTGTGACGTTCTGGGCATTTGCGTTGATCAGGGAGAGAACCCCAAGAAGAAACCCGTAAACTCTAACCTTCATATACCAATTCCTTGTGAACTTCAGGTGTATCACCCTTATCAAAATCAACCACTTTTCTTTTCCTTGAAAGAAATGAATACATCGCGGGGATGACAAAAAGTGTGAGCACCAATGAAAACAATACGCCGCCCACAATCACAATGCCTAAGGGTATACGACTGGTGGACGCATCTCCCAGCGACAAGGCGATTGGCAGCGACCCCAAAGCCATGGCAAGGCTCGTCATAAGAATTGGTCGGAGACGTAATCGAGAGGCTTCCAGCACCGCCTGAATTTTTGGAAGACCGGCTTCCCTTTTCTTGTTGGCAAACTCCACAATTAAGATTCCATTTTTTGTCACCAGGCCAATCAGCATGATCATGCCTATCTGAGAAAAAATATTGATGGTTTGTTTAAACAGATAAAGTGAAATAAACGCTCCGCAGATTGCCAGGGGGACTGTGAACATAATGACAAGCGGATCGACGAAGCTCTCAAACTGAGCTGCAAGGATCAGGTAGATAAGGATCAAAGCCAGCACGAATGCAAAAGAGGTATTGCTGGAACTTTCTGAAAAGTCACGTGAACTGCCTGCCAGAGAAGTCGTATACGTATCATCAAGTTGAACATCGGCGATTTCACGCATAGCCTTTATGCCGTCCCCGATGGTTTTTCCCGGAGCCAGGCCCGCAGAGACCGTGGCTGATTTGTAACGGTTGAAGTGATACAATGATGGGGGTGTGGTAGACTCTTGCACGGTTATTACATTATCTATGGAAACCAACTCACCGGAACTGGTGCGCACATACAATTTCTTCAGGTCATCGGGGTCATCCCGGTTGATACGCGCTACTTGTCCCATCACCT
This sequence comes from Cyclobacteriaceae bacterium, assembly GCA_043779735.1. Classification (GTDB taxonomy): domain Bacteria; phylum Bacteroidota; class Bacteroidia; order Cytophagales; family Cyclobacteriaceae; genus ELB16-189. The sequence goes on from JAYWDR010000303.1 coordinate 2,896, forward strand.
GATATTGCTTTCCATCCTTGGTAAAGTAGCCGAAGCGGAGGTTGCTGAAGGCCAGCTGGAGCGTTTGCGAAATATCCTGAACGCTGATACCCAATTGGGTTGCCTTCAAACGATTGATCTGAACCTTCAATTCGGGTTTATTAAACTTCAAATCCACATCAACACCCTGAAGGACAGGGTTGCTATTGGCCGCATCCAGGAATTTAGGAAGCACCTGCCTTAGTTTTTCAAAATTATTATTCTGGATAACAAACTGGACCGGCAAGCCACCCCTTCGGTTGACAGAAATAGTCTGTTCCTGGATAGGGAAGGCGCGACCTTCCTGGAAACGGCCCAAGTTTCGCGCCACCATGTCGACAACTTGCTGCTGGGAGCGGTTCCTGTATTTCGGATCTACCAGTGATATACGAATCATCCCACTGTTTACCGAGCCTGAGCCGGTAAAACCCGGGGCAGTTATAGACAAAACGGTCTTAAATTCTTTAACAGAATCCATCACAAACTGTGTGACCTTGTTAACATATTTGTCCATGTAGTCATAAGAAGTCCCTTCAGGAGCTGTGAGTTGCAGGCGAAACTGATTGCGATCTTCCAGCGGCGCGAGCTCTGATTGAATAGTGGTCCCAATCAAATAGGCTGAGCCGATACAAAAGAAAATGATGATAAGCGCGGCCCAACGAACCTTCATGAATGAACCAAGCAGCCTTGAATAAACATTTTCCATACTTGCGAAAAACGGCTCAGTAACCCGATAAAACCATGAATGCTTGCTGTTTTCACGGGTCAGCAGCACACTTAGCACGGGTGTGAGGGTAAGGGAAACAAAGGCTGAGACTAGCACAGCACCTGCCACCACAATTCCAAACTCCCGAAAGAGCCGGCCAACAAAACCCTCCAGAAAGACGATGGGAAGAAAGACAACTGCCAGCGTGATGGAAGTAGAGATGACCGCAAAAAATATTTCTTTGGATCCTTCGCGGGCGGCTTTGTATTTATTCATGCCCCCTTCAAGTTTCTTGTAGATGTTTTCCGTGACCACTATACCATCATCAACCACGAGGCCTGTCGCCAACACAATTCCCAGCATGGTGAGCACGTTGATTGAGAATCCCATCAAGTACATGATGAAAAAAGTTGCCGTCAAAGAAACAGGAATATCGATCAGCGGGCGAATGGCAATGAGAAAGTCTCGAAAGAAGAGATAGATAATAAGCACCACGAGGAGAATGGAAATCAATAGTGTTTCTTGAACTTCCGAAATTGATCGCTTTATAAAGAACGTTTGGTCAAGCAGAATATTGATTTTGATATCCGCCGGCACTTCTTCTTTGATTTGGTCATAGCGCTTATAAAATTCATTTGAGATGGCTACGTAGTTGGATCCGGGTAGCGGTGTGATAGCAAGCCCTACCATTGCAATACGGCTTTCGCGCAGGATCGACTCTTCATTCTCAGGCCCAAGGATGGCCTGACCGACATCTTTTAGCCGGATATCCCCCGATGCATTGGATAGCACAATCACATCATTAAATTCTTCTTCCGTATAGAGACGCCCAAACGTTCTTACGGTCAGTTCAGTGGCATCTCCCGCAATCTTACCGGAAGGAAGTTCGATGTTTTCGCGACTCAACGCCCTTTGCACATCCAGGGCCGTCAAATTATAGGCACTAAGCTTCGCAGGATCAATCCAAATGCGCATCGCATATTTCTTTTCGCCCCACACTTGAATACTGCTGACACCCGGGATGGTCTGCAATCGCTCGACCAGAACATTGTTGGCGTATTCTGTGAGTTCAAGATGATTACGGGTATTGCTCTGCACCGTCATTGAAATAATATTATCACCACCAGAGTCTGCCTTGGAAATAACCGGTGGAGACGTAAGATCCTGGGGGAGTGATCGGGCAGCCTGGGAAACCTTATCACGCACATCATTGGCCGCGGCCTCCAGATCAATGCCCAGTTCAAATTCGATATTGATGCTGCTGCTCCCTACGCTGGAGCTTGAAGAAATATTTTTAATCCCCGCAATCCCATTGATGGATTTTTCCAGAGGCTCAGTAATCTGTGACTCGATGATATCTGCGTTGGCTCCAGAATAGGAGGTCCGCACGCTAATGTTCGGCGGATCGA
>JAYWDR010000304.1:0-13614 GCA_043779735.1 Cyclobacteriaceae bacterium
ATCAGAATTATTGTCAACGAAAAACATGATTTTTGTCATATATTTCGTTTGGTGAACAAACCAGTAGAAATACCCTTTGCATTAAGTGATACGTTTCGCGAACTCTTCAGGAGTATGGCGGAGGGTGTGCTCATGGTGGACCAATCGGGAACCATCATCCTGGCCAATAGTGTTGCGGAACAAATGTTTGGCTATGACACTTCGGCACTGATCGGGCTTGGAATGGAAGTTCTTCTGCCGGAACGGTATCGTGGGAAGCACGTTGATCTTCGCAATCAGTTTTCAGCGCATCCCCAAATGCGTAGGATGGGGGCAGGTCGAGACCTTCAAGCGATCCGCAAAAATGGTACTGAGTTCCCGGTAGAAATCAGCCTTAGCTTTACGAATAAGGACAATCAACTGTTGGTGCTCGCCTTTGTAAGTGATATTACCACCCGAAAGGGAATAGAGAATGAATTGAAGCGAAGTGAGGAGCAACTGCTATTGTATGCATCTGAATTGGAGAAAAAAGTGCAATCACGCACTGAGGAATTGAATAAATCAGTGCACGATCTTCAAAACGTTGTAAGCGAACTAAAAAGGGCTGAAGAGGAAGTTCGAAAATTGCTTGAACGGGAGCGGGAACTGAACGATCTTAAATCCAAATTTGTATCCATCGCATCGCACGAATTTCGGACTCCACTTAGCACCATCCTCAGTTCAGCCTCATTGGTAAATCAATATAAGGACCGGGGCGATCTCGAAAAAATTACACACCACACCCAGCGAATCAAATCTTCTGTGAACCACCTTACAGGGATTTTGAATGATTTTCTCTCTCTCGGTAAATTGGAGGAGGGTAAACTTGAGGTCGTCAGAGAGCCAATTCAACTGGAAGAATTTTTTAACGAAGTCCTGGAGGACATGATACCCACGCTGAAAGAAGGTCAGCACATCAAGCTACTTGGAAATGAAAATGATTCGAAGGTGAATCTGGATGTTCGCATCGTCCGCAATATTTTGTTTAACCTGATCAGCAATGCCAGCAAGTATTCCGACAAGCCCATTACCTTGTCATATGATTGCAATGAGACTGAATTCTCATTTCATGTTCAGGATGAAGGCGTAGGCATACCTGATGAAGACAAGAAGCATATATTTACCCGTTTCTTTCGGGCAAGCACAGCGGGCAGCGTACAAGGAACGGGATTAGGACTTAATATTGTAAAACGATATGTGGAGTTATTAAATGGTACTATCACGTTTGAAAGCAAGTATGGAAAAGGGTCAAAGTTTAGTGTCCTGATTCCGATTTAGTGTAGTATTACTAGACCATTAGCCAAAACTGGAATTGCATCATGAAAAGAATCCTATTAATTGAAGATAACCTTGAAGTGCGTGAAAACACTGGCGAAATACTTTCGCTCGCCAACTATGAAGTGCTTATGGCAGAAAATGGCAAGAGCGGTGTAGAATTGGCCATACGCGAATTGCCTGACCTCATCATCTGCGATATAATGATGCCAGAACTCGACGGATATGGTGTGCTTCACATTCTAAGCAAGAAAATGGAAACCGCCCAAATACCTTTTATCTTTTTGACTGCTAAAACTGAGAAAGCGGACATCCGCAAAGGCATGACGCTTGGTGCTGACGATTACCTGACAAAGCCTTACGACGATACCGACTTACTGAATGCGATTGAGTCCCGTTTTCGTAAGAGCGCCATTCAAAGCAAAAGGTATGAATCCAATGAAAATGGCCTTGATACTTTTATTACGGATGCCAAGCGTGCCTTGAACCTGCAAGACCTTTGCAAAAACAAAAAGGTTAAGTCTGTCAAGAAGAAAGGGCAAATATTTGGAGAAGGTGACCTGCCGCAATGGCTTTATTTTGTTAAGTCGGGAACCGTAAAGGCCTTTCGCGTGAATGCGGATGGGAAGGAACTGATCATCAGTTTATACAAAGCGGGCGATTTCTTTGGCTATGAGGCTATACTTGATAATACGGCATTCAGTGAATCAACCATGGCCATGGAGGATGCGGAACTTGTGCTAATAGCAGGCTATGATTTCATGACGTTGATAAATGCACAGGCTGACGTATCAAGGGCATTTATTGGAATGCTATGTAAAAAGGTGGCTGAGAAAGAGTCCCAACTCTTGCAATTGGCATACAATTCGGTCAGGCAGCGTACGGCGGAAGCTTTGATAAAATTGTATAAATTGAAGAACGAAAATGACACTATCATTTCACCACGTGAAGAACTTGCCAGGCTGGTTGGCACCGCCACTGAATCCGTCATCCGGGTACTTTCTGATTTCCGCGATGAAGGCTTGATCGATATCTCCAGTTCAAAAATAAAAATCACCCGGCTGGCAGGGCTTGAGCAGGTCATGCGACACAATGTGGTAAGGAGATGAAGCAAGACAGCCGTTGCCGGGTATCATGAGAAAACGAATTCTTAACCTACTTTTCTTCCCAGCCTTCATCGGGGCTTTTTATTTGGGGGCTTTACGTCTACTCGGCTTATTATTGTGTGCTGTGCTATTGCTTATTGAGATGTTTCAAATAACTCATACTACTTTTTGTAGATATATAACCACGCACTTGCACTTGTTTCTTGGTTTTCGTTATAACCACCAGTAATCAAGACTTGTTCATTTTGTAAAAGAGTGGCGCATGAAAACAAACGCTCAGTTCCCATACTTCCGCAAACGATTGCAAATTTTCCGGATGCAGTTTGGTAGATTTCAGCACGATTAGCTCCGCCTGCAATAAGAACATTACCATTCGGTAATAAAATTGATGTTTCACTATGTTTATAGCGAGTGATATTCATATTACTGGCAGGTTTGAATGAAGATGAAACAGGGTCATAAAATTCTGCACTTTTATAAGCTCCTCTGGAATCACGTTCATCTGAACCTCCGTTAATAAGAACTCTGCCATCAACAAGTCTAACTGCATCATGTTTATGACGGATTATGCTCATGTTGCCAATTAATTTGAATTTTTCTGATACAGGGTCATAAAGTTCTGCTGATTGTAAAAACGACCAAACAACTCCAACGCCTAAGTCGCAAAGCCTGCCCCGATTTTTTTTCGGGGGTGGTTTGGCGTGGCACGCCTTGTGTGCCGAAGCACTACGGCACGCAGGCACAACCCAATGAAGGACCGAACGTTTAGGTTGCTTGAAATTCGATAAGGAGGTTCCCCGACTTGTCGGGCTAGCCTTATCTCAAAGTAAAACGAAGCTGTAGCTGGTGTAAAGAGCGGCTGCCTTATGCTTAACGAACCATCATTTTCGTCTTTATCCCGACTTAGGAGGCAAAATCAAATGCAAATGACTTCCTTTGGGGAATTATCAGGCCCAAATCGCCTGACAATAGCTGAATATCTTATAACTAAGCCAATCTAACCTATGCCTAAATCGCAAGAAACCTGGAATAAGAAAGAAAAAGAGAAGAAAAGACAAAAGAAGAAGGAAGACAAGGCACAACGCAAAGAGGAAAGAAAGGCCAGTGCTTCCGGCGGGAGTGGCAACCTCGACTCAATGCTTGCCTACGTGGATGAGTATGGCAATATCACATCTACGCCTCCGGATCCAATGAAAAAGAGGAGGATTAGTTTGGAAAGTATAGAAGTGAGTGTTGCAAGACGTAAACCGGCTGAAGAAGTTGATGTAAATAGAAAAGGAGTAGTCACTTTTTTCAATGAGTCCAAAGGCTTTGGATTTATCAAGGACACTGAATCGCAGGAAAGTATTTTCACTCACATAAAGGGGCATATGGATGCCATCAAAGAAAATGATCGTGTCACATTTCGCGTGGAGCAAGGACCTAAAGGTCCTAATGCAGTCGAAGTCAAAATCGCGAAGTAACTGCTGAGCTGGCAGTTAAGAAAAATTGGACCTGCTGCATGGCTGTGTTCACTCAACCATCCCGGTTTATTGTCACACCAGGTGAAGTCCGACAATCATGCTTCGCTCATCTTGACAAGCTCTACCCGGATAGGTAGACCCAAAGTGACGATTGGCCCAACTATTAAGTCATTTTTTAGTTATTAATTTATGTCACTTACATAAATTGCATAGAAGATAACCTTCTATAATCCTGTTGATGACTACCGGCAAAAATCTTGGAAAAACATCAGGGCACGCTGATTCTCATAAAAGGAATGAAGGTATGCCCTTGGATGTAAACCTATTGAAGGGTATTCGGGTAAATCGCAGCGCGGTAGAACGAAGATCCGCCACCATGGGTCAACGCCGCTCTATCAAAAAGGAATGGCAAGCTGCCTGGTTGCTGAAGGCTATCTCCTGCATTGATCTTACCACGTTGTCTGGCGATGATACCCCCGGCAATGTTGCCCGACTTTGTGCCAAGGCCAGACAACCCGTAAGAATGGATTTGTTACAGCAATTGGGAATGGAGGATGCACACATTCATGTTGCTGCTGTGTGTGTGTATCACAATATGATCAGCACTTCACTAAAAGCGTTGGAGGGGTCAGATATTCCTGTGGCCGCAGTTTCTACCGGCTTTCCTGCAGGACAGATTACACTGGAACAAAAAATAAGCGAGATCGAAATGTCAGTGAAGGCAGGTGCCAAAGAAATCGATATTGTCATAAGCAGGGCTCATGTATTGACAGGTCGTTGGCAAGCCTTGTTTGATGAGGTTTCACTTTTCAGGAGATCGTGCGGAGTGGCTCACATGAAGGCCATACTTGAAACAGGTGACCTCGTTACATTGGCCAACACAGCGAAAGCCAGCGTGGTATGTATGATGGCGGGATCTGACTTTATAAAAACAAGTACCGGAAAGGCTTCAGTCAACGCAACCCTTCCGGTTAGCCTGGTCATGGTTCGTGCCATCCGTGAATATTGCGAAGCAACAGGCTATCAGGTGGGATTCAAGCCTGCCGGGGGGATTCAAAAAGCTAAACAAGCGCTCGAGTGGCTAATCCTCATGAAGGAAGAACTTGGTGACGAGTGGCTGTCACCAAATCTTTTCAGGTTCGGGGCAAGCAGCCTTCTCTCTGATATTGAAAGACAACTGGAACATTTCACTACGGGTCGATATTCAGCCTCCTACCGCCATCCGATGGCGTAACCCACCCTTAACTAAAGACTGCATGAAAATCAAAGAGATTTACGCGACCATGGAGTATGGACCTGCACCAGAAAGCCCTTCTGCTGCGTACGATTGGTTAGCGAAGCATGACAAAAAGTTCAAACTCTTTATTGAGGGGAAGTGGCAACTACCAACGACCGCAAAATATTTCGATAGCATTAATCCGTCCACCAAGGAATTTCTTGCCAAGATCGCTGAAGGAGGAAAAAAGGATGTCGACAAAGCTGTCCTGGCCGCTAAAAAAGCGTTGCCCTCCTGGGTGAAGGCAGGACCTCACGTGCGGGCGCGGTATTTGTATGCGCTGGCCCGACAAATACAAAAGCACTCACGGCTATTTGCCGTACTTGAATCGCTGGATAATGGCAAGCCTATCCGGGAAACTCGTGATATTGATATTCCGTTGGTGATCCGACACTTCTACTATCATGCAGGTTGGGCACAATTGCGCGATTCAGAACTCAAGGACTACAAGGAAGTAGGTGTCATTGGACAGATTATTCCCTGGAACTTCCCGCTTCTCATGTTGTCATGGAAGATTGCGCCGGCACTGGCCATGGGAAATACAATTGTCCTTAAGCCTGCAGAATTCACTTCCTTAACGGCATTACTATTTGCGGAAATATGCGAACAGGTGGGTCTTCCGGCAGGAGTTGTTAACATTTTGACTGGCGCGGGCGAAACTGGTGCTGCCCTGGTAGACCATCCTCAAGTAGATAAGATTGCATTTACCGGATCAACTGATGTAGGGCGAATTATCCGGAGAGCAACGGCTGGTACAGGCAAAAAAATATCCCTGGAGCTGGGAGGAAAATCTCCTTTCATTGTCTTTGAAGATGCCGACCTTGATAGCGTCGTGGAAGGAGTTGTGGATGCTATTTGGTTTAATCAGGGTCAGGTGTGTTGCGCAGGGTCAAGACTTCTTGTGCAGGAAAGCATTGCAGAGCGCCTTTATAAAAAGATAAAAGCGAGAATGGAGAAACTGGTAGTAGGAAATTCACTCGACAAAGGAGTAGATATTGGCGCCATCATCGCACCTGTTCAGCTTAAAGCCATCGAAAAGCTTGTGAAGAAGGGTGTCGAAGAAGGAGGGGCCATGTGGCAGCCAAGTTGGTCATGCCCAACAGACGGCTATTTCTATCCTCCCACATTATTCACAGACGTTTCTCCTTCAGCCACCATTGCGCAAGTAGAAATTTTTGGACCGGTGCTCGTAGCGATGACATTCAGGACACATCAGGAGGCCATCAAACTGGCCAACAATACACGGTATGGTCTTGCCTCAAGCCTTTGGACGGAGAACATTAACTTAGCCCTAGAGATGGCGCCCAGGATAAAGGCTGGCACTGTTTGGATAAATTGCACCAATGTGTTCGATGCAGCGTCGGGGTTTGGTGGCTACCGAGAATCAGGCTTTGGTCGGGAAGGCGGCAAAGAAGGGCTTTATGAATACGTCAAGCTGAAAGCAGATGAAGAATTGACAACGGCTACTCCAAGCATTTCTACTCTTAATAAGAAGAAGAGGTTTTCTGCAAATTCATTCCCTGCAATTAATCGTACCGCTAAACTCTATATTGGAGGCAAGCAGGCCAGACCAGACAGCGGTTACAGCCTTAAAATTGTTGATCCAACTGGCACACCCATCGGAGAAGTGGGTGCGGGCAACAGGAAAGATATTCGCAACGCTGTGGAAGCTGCGCATGCGGCCGAATCGTGGAGTGCTATGACGGGTCATGCCCGCGCTCAGATATTATACTACCTCGCAGAAAACCTTTTTGCAAGGAAAGAGGAGTTTGCAACACGCCTCTCACAGCAATTGGCTGTTGCCGGCAGGGATGCCATAAAGGAAGTGGACTTGTCTATTGAGAGGATCTATCGCTATGCGGCACTCGCCGACAAGTACGATGGCAATGTGCATCATACGACCGTGAGAAACGTTACGCTTGCCATGCCGGAAGCGTTTGGCGTGATGGGGGTTGTTTGTCCTGAGCATTCACCATTGCTTGGATTTGTTTCCACGGTTATTCCTGCCCTTTGCATGGGCAATCGGGTAATCGCCATTCCCTCGGAAACCGCTCCGCTCTCCGCTACTGATTTCTATCAAGTATTGGAAACCTCTGATGTACCCGGGGGCACTCTAAATATTGTCACGGGAAAGAAAGAGGAGTTATCCACCGTGCTGGCTAATCATGATGATGTAGACGGACTGTGGTATTTTGGCACCAAGGCAGGCAGCAAGTCTATTGAATTTGCTGCAGCCGAAAATATGAAGCGAACCTGGGTCAATCATGGCAAACACCGAAACTGGTTTGATCCCCAACAAGGTGAAGGAGAAGTATTTCTGAGAAACGCTACCCAGATAAAGAATATCTGGATCCCTTACGGAGAGTGATAGCTAGTCAAAATACAAATACATTTCGCGCTGATCTCCGCAGAATAAAATGCAACCGCAGATCCTCATAGAAAGAAATTATTTAATCAGGGTAAATCTGCGGCGACGAATCTGCGTTAATCTGCTGGAAAATATATTTCTCTCATTGTGGAGTTGATCAAACTACCAGTCTGTTCAGCACAGTTTCAATCAAGATATTGGTGTCCCTGATATGGTTGTCACTGAATTCCTTGCGGATTCTGTTGGCAATGACTACACAACATGTGCAACAATCATGTTGCAATAGGTTGCCCAACCCGTAGAGGGCTGAGGTTTCCATTTCAAAGTTCATGACCCGGTACTGATGAAAGGCAAAAGACTGGAGTCTGCTGTTCATATCAAGATCTCGTGGTACCAGCCTCAGCTTCCTTCCTTGCGGGCCATAAAACCCTGAGGCGGTAGCAGTAATACCTTTCATCATGCCCTTACCCAAAAGATTAATCAGAGATTCTGATCCCCTGACTATGTAGGGTCGTGATAGATTCCTGTTCCATTGCAAGTGATCATTGATGCTGTCTGTCAGCTCTTTCTCAAGATTGTCAAATTCATAATTGTAGTAATAAATAAGTCCGTCCAGGCCGAGCCCAAACTCAGAAATCACCTGCGTTCCTACAGGGATGTCTGGCTGTAATGCGCCCGAGGTGCCAATGCGGACGATCCTTAATTTTCTTCGCTCCACCTTAGGCATTCTCTTTTGTGCGTCAATATTGACAGCAGCATCAAGTTCGTTGATGGCGATATCAATATTGTCCGTTCCAATACCCGTCGACAATACCGTAATCCTCTTGCCTTTGTAGCATCCGGTGTGGGTAATGAATTCGCGATTTTGCACACGGAAATCGATTGAGTCGAAATGGCTGCTTACCTGCTGCACTCTTCCCTGATCGCCAACCACAATCACCGTATCGGCTACATGCTCATCCTTAACATGCAGATGGTAAACACTTCCATCACTATTCAGTATCAATTCTGATTCCGGCAGACCATTGTTTTGCATACATACTTGCTAGAGAACCAAATCTATCATAATTTGACTGTCATTTCAAATTAGAAATACTATGAGTCTTCATCTTGGAGCAAAAGTTGGCGACATCGCCAGGACCGTGCTGATATCGGGTGATCCACTGCGAGCTAAACACGTGGCCGATACTTTACTGGAGAAAGCCCGATGCTATAACGAGGTACGAGGCATGCTCGGATATACCGGTTACTTTAAGGGCAAGCGTGTTTCAGTCCAGGGCACAGGCATGGGTATACCCTCTACCTCAATTTACGTCAATGAGCTAATCTCGGAGTATGGTGTACAAAATGTGATCAGGGTTGGAACCTGTGGCGCTATCCGGAAAGAAATAAAATTGGGCCAGGTTATTCTGGTAATGAGCGCATCAAGTGACTCGGCTACGAACAGAATCCATTTCGACGGATTGGACTTTGCACCTACAGCAGACTATGAATTATTGACACTTGCCGTTGCGGCAAGCAAGTCATTGAAGATTTCACCACTCGTAGGTGGCATTTTCAGTACCGATACTTTTTATAGCCATGATGTCAACAGGTGGAAAGTTTGGGCCGAGCACGGCATCTTGGGGGCAGAGATGGAAACGAGTATTCTTTATACTATTGCCGCCCGAAAACAAATTAAAGCACTTTCGATCCTGACAGTGAGCGATAACATTATTACGGAAAAGTATGCAACATCCAAGGACCGGGAACGCAAGTACATGGATATGATGAAAATAGCGTTGGAAATCGCCAGTTAGTCTGGAATTTGTTTTCCCGCTGATCACGGTGATTTGTGAAGATGGGTAAGCCTCTGGCGTCAAGATCCGCTTGAGAAAAAAACCGGGCATAAAGAAAATGAATAAGTTAACGCATCAAATGAGTGTGGAAGCGAACAAGAGATTCATGCAAGCGGCGATTCGACTTTCCATCGAAAATGTTGAAAAGGGAAAGGGTGGGCCATTCGGTGCTGTAGTTGTTAAAGATGGAAAAATAATTGCCTCCGGTACTAACCAAGTAACCGCATCCAATGATCCTACGGCGCATGCAGAAATAGTTGCTATCCGGAAGGCTTGTGAGGTCCTCCAATCTTTTCAGCTTGAGGGTTGTGAAATCTATTGCAGCTGTGAGCCATGCCCGATGTGCCTTGGCGCCATCTATTGGGCACGCCCTTCCAAAGTATTCTATGGCAATTCAAAAGAAGATGCTTCACGAATTCATTTCGATGATCAGTTCATCTATGAAGAACTCAACCTGCCGATAGCGGATCGAAAGCTATTAACAAAACAATTGCTTCCGGAAGAGGCGCTGGAGGCCTTTAAAAAATGGTCGGAGAGTTCTGACAAGGTTTCTTATTGACGAAACATGGAATTTTTTTTAAACGATAAAGCCATTCAAACGGATAAGCCCGGAGGAATGACGTTGTTGGATTTTATTCGTTACGAAAAGCAACTGGTGGGAACAAAGATCGGTTGCCGTGAAGGCGATTGCGGCGCCTGCACAGCGCTTGTAGGAACATTAAAGAACGGAGAGGTGCATTACCAGAGTGTGACCTCATGCATTACACCCATGGCCAATGTGGAGGGAAAGCATGTAGTCACCATTGAAGGATTAAACGGGAAGGACCTTACCCCCGTGCAACAAGCGTTCGTAGAGGCTGGTGGTACGCAATGCGGCTTTTGTACGGTGGGCTTTATTGTATCTCTCACCGGCTACTGCCTATCCACTACCCAACCAACGTATGAAGATGCTATTGGTTCAATGGATGGAAACATCTGCAGGTGTACTGGGTATAAGTCAATAGAGAGGGCCACCCATACCCTTATGACCCAACTCAACGGCTTGAATGCCAACGCAAAACTTGATTGGCTAATCAAAAATGGATTTGTACCTGACTATTTTCAAAATATCCAGAAAGAGCTGTCCTCCATACACCCATCAAGGGAGCCCACCAATGGTACGGACGACCATCATAAAGCAATTATGGTTGGTGGGGGAACTGATCTCTATGTGCAGTGTCCTGATGAAATTACTCCGCATGAAGTAGCCTCGGTTTTCGATAGACCTGATCTTCACGGGATATCTGTGAAAAACCAGCGCTGCGAAATAGGGGCTTCCTCGACAGTGACGAACCTAATGCAATCATCAGAATTCAATGCCATTTTTCCGAACCTGCGAAAATATTTTAAATTGATCTCCTCAACTCAAATACGGAACATGGGCACTGTGGGAGGCAACCTGGTAAATGCTTCACCCATTGGAGACCTTACAATTTTCTTCATAGCACTAAATAGTTCGTTGACCTTGTGCAATGCCACCGGGAAGAAGAGGTCAATCATGTTACGGGACTTTTACAAAAAATATAAGACGATCGACAAGGCAGACGATGAGTATATTGAGAAAGTATGGTTTGAAACCCCCGGTGCAGGTACATACTTTAATTTTGAGAAAGTAAGCAAACGTACCAACTTGGATATCGCAAGTGTCAACTCAGCCTTGCAAATCACGCTGACCGAGGATAAGATCAAAAAAATTGACATTTCCGCCGGTGGTGTAGGTCCTATTCCATTGTATTTAAAAAAGACAAGTGCTTTTCTAACTCAAAAGGAATTAACCGCTAAGAATGTACTTTCTGCCGTTGAAGTTTTGCATGATGAAATTTCACCTATCAGTGATGCCAGAGGATCAAAAGAATACAAATCCTTACTCCTGCGACAGCTGCTGTTCGCGCATTTCATAGAACTATTTCCTCATAAATTTGAATTGAAAAAATTCGTATGAAGAATATCGATTCCAGAGGGCACGTCAGGGGGGAGTCCATCTACCTGGATGATATACCAGTTCTCGTTGGCACACTGCACGGAGAAGTGTTTGATGCTCCCTGTGCTCACGGAATAATAAGAAAAATAGATTATTCCAGAGCCGAGAAATTCCCCGGTGTAGTCGGGATTCTAACTTACAAAAATATCCCTGGCGAAAATCAAATTGGTGGCATCATTCCGGATGAACCCCTTTTCGCCGAAAAAGAAATACATTTTTGGGGCCAGCCTATCGCCTTGATTGTGGCGGAGACGGAGACTATTGCCCGCGCGGCCAAACACCTCATTAAAATAGATATTGATAAACTGCCGGTCATTGTTGACCCCAGGGAAGCCAGGGCTAAAAATAGTTTGATAATCCCGCCCCGTACTTTCAAAATAGGTGATGTCGGCAAGGCATGGGAGAAATGCGAATACATCGTGGAAGGTACTGCTGACTCTGAAGGGCAGGAGCATTTGTACATCGAAACACAAGGGGCCTATGCCTATGAATCGGAAAATGGCAGTATCAGGATTTCATCCTCTACGCAAGGCCCTACCGCAGTGCAGAGGACAACAGCCAAAGTGCTGGGCGTGGCCATGCACAAAATTGAAGTAGACGTCATTCGGTTGGGCGGCGGCTTTGGCGGAAAAGAAGACCAGGCTACTTCGTGGGCTGTTATGGCTGCGCTCGGTGTCTATGTGCTTAAGAAACCGGTAAAAATTGTATTGCATCGGCAGGATGACATGAGAATGACGGGGAAGAGGCATCCCTACCGCTCGGATTTCAAAATAGGGTTGTCGAAGGACCTAAGGATTCTCGCCTATGAAGCAACGTTTCATCAAAATGCCGGCGCTGCTGCAGATCTGTCACCCTCTGTGATGGAGCGCACCTTATTTCATGCAACCAACAGCTACTTTGTGCCAAATGCCACTGTCACGGCATACAGTTGCAGGACAAACCTGCCACCCAATACCGCCTTCAGGGGTTTTGGTGGGCCACAAGGAATGTTTGTGATCGAAGCAGCCATTGCGAAAGCGGCTAACTGTGTGGGTGTGAGCGCGCGCGAAATTCAGGAGAACAACTTGCTGAAAGATGGGGATGAATTTCCCTATGGGCAGATTGTAGACCATGCAGAAGCAAAGCCAGCCTGGAGCAGGGCCAAAGAACATTATAAAATTGATGTCATTGAAAATGAAGTGAAACTTTTCAATGCTTCTAACAAGCACGTCAAAAAAGGTATGGCACTCATGCCAATTTGCTTTGGCATCTCCTTTACGAATACCATGATGAATAGCGCAAGGGCGCTTGCACATATCTATCAAGACGGAAGTATCGGTATCAGCACCGGAGCGGTAGAAATGGGCCAGGGGGTGAACACGAAAATGGTCCAGGTAGCCGCCACTGTTTTTTCGATTAACCCCGATAGGATCAAAGTTGAAACGACCAATACCACCAGGGTGGCTAATACATCGCCCTCTGCGGCCAGCTCCACAGCAGACTTAAACGGCAAAGCACTGCAACAGGCATGCGAGGGTTTGCTTGAACGTCTGAAGCTCACAGCTGCTCAAGTATTAGGTGCAAAGGGCAAGGACATAGCATTGAGGGATGAATGTATATTCCACAAAGGTCAAAAAACAGAGTTAACATGGACGCACCTGGTTCGCTCAGCATTTATGAACCGGGTAAGCCTTACCGAAAATGCCCACTATGCCACACCGGTCATTCACTTTGACAAAACAAAAGAAAAGGGACACCCTTTTGCCTATCACGTGTATGGCACATCGATTATCGTTGTCACGGTAGACTGCCTTCGTGGCACATACCAAATTGACTCAGTAAAAATTGTGCATGACTACGGTAAAACCATGAACGAGATGGTGGACCTTGGCCAGATTGAAGGAGGGGTGGTACAGGGAATAGGGTGGATGACGATAGAAGAACTTTTATTTAATGAAGAAGGAAGGCTTCTTTCAAATGCATTGTCTACGTACAAGGTGCCGGATATTTATTCGGTGCCAAAAGAAATTGCCGTACTCCCTCTTGACACCGCCGGGCATGATGCCGCAATACATAAATCAAAAGCAGTGGGAGAGCCGCCACTCATGTACGGGCTTGGTGCGTACTTTGCTATTCAGAACGCGGTGAAGGCTTTTAACCCTGCTTACCAACTAAAGTTTCATGCACCATTTACGCCCGAGAAAGTGTTGATGGGGTTGTATGAAAGGGTTATGATCGTCCCGGAGGTATGAATCCGCTGATCAGATCAAA
>JAYWDR010000305.1:0-5023 GCA_043779735.1 Cyclobacteriaceae bacterium
CATGGGTGCCCTCATTCCGATGAGTGAGTTGGCAGATATACGGTTCTTAGAGGGTCAGACGAATATTTACAGACTCAACAGCAAGCGCATGGCTACCGTGCGCACCAATATCAGGGGCCGCGATCAAGGTGGTTTTGTCTCTGAGGTCGAAAAGGAAATTGATAAGGCATTGCACATCCCCAAAGGCTACCGCGTGATCTACGGAGGACAATATGAAAATCTCGAACGGGCAGGTAAACAACTGTTGGTGACCATACCGCTTACCATTCTGATGGTATTCGTGTTGCTTTTTTCTCTCTTCAAGAACTTCCGGCATACTTTCGTGGCCATGTCATGCATTTTGTTTGCTTTGGGCGGAGGCATCACAGCGCTCTTGCTAAGAGGCTATCATTTCAATGTCTCCGCCGGCGTTGGATTTGTATCGATCTTTGGAATTTCGGTAATGGCAGGGGTTCTGCTGGTATCAGCCATCAAGAGGATGGAAGAAATACACGGCACCGACCTCAAGCAGATCGTGGCGCTGGCGTCGTCAGAGCAACTCCGTGCTATTCTTTCGATTTTAATCGTCGCGATCGTTGGCCTGGTGCCAGCCGCTATATCGTCCGGAATTGGCTCGGATGTGCAACGACCGTTGGCAACTGTCATCATCGGAGGATTGACAAGCACGTTGCTATTTGCTCCGATTGTATTACCTCCACTATATTATTTGTTAGAAAAAGCGTGGAGACCGGCTGCGCTTTCCTGATAATTTGATTTTGTTTGAAAGGGAAATTTATTTTGATGTATTTGATAAATCTCGTGTAGCAAAACATATATGAGATGGCCCGTGTGTATCTGAGTCACACCTTTAATCTGGGTGGCGAAAAAGAATATTTCGGCGAGAATGCCAATCAGGTCAACGAGACCCGAACTAAAAAATATTTTCAGATTACAGCCGGAAAATTCAGTATGGCCGACTTCTTTGATAAAAACAAGTACAGCCATGATCCCCGGTCACATTTTATGAACTGGTCGCTCATGAGTAGCGGAGCGTGGGATTACCCCGCGAATGTCCGTGGCTATACCTGGGGATTTGTTCTTGAATACGGCCGACCGAAATGGGCTGCCCGGTTTGCCGCCGTCCTGGTACCCAAAGAAGCGAACGGCAATATTATGGATCTTAATATTTCACAAGCAAGGTCCTATGCATTGGAAATTGAAAAACCTTATTCACTGGGAAGTAAACCGGGTGTGATTCGCCTTCTTGGGTTCTACACCCTGGCACAAATGGGCGATTATCGTCGGGCCGTCATAGACAATCCTGTTGCCCCGGATATTACCTTAACACGTATGTACGGTCGCAATAAATTCGGGGGAGCGATAAACATCGAACAAGAAGCAGGAAAAAATATCGGCGTATTTGCCAGGACCAGTTGGAATGATGGCCATCACGAAACGTGGGCATTTACTGAAATAGATCAATCGCTCAGCGTAGGCGCCGTAAGGAAGAATGGACTTATCAAAAGAAAAAGTGATGAGTTTGGTCTTGCTGCGGTGGTGAATGGCATCTCTTCTGATCACCGGGCATACTTGCAGGCAGGTGGTTATGGCTTTATCATAGGCGACGGCCAGCTCAACTATGCGCCTGAGGTGATCCTGGAATCCTTTTACAAAGTCAATCTCTTATATGAAGGCTTTTGGCTCACCCCCAATTACCAGTTTGTATTGAACCCCGCCTACAACAAAGATCGTGGACCGATCCATATGTTTTCTATCCGCGTACACATCGAGATTTGACTTATTGTTTATTGAGATAGATATTTATTGCAATTTCAAATAGCACAATTTCACCTTAGAATAATATCCAAAAATGGTATCTTAACCGCGCTAAAACTTCAAATGCTCTGTAATGTCCACCGTAAGACTATTTTATATTCTCTGGCTGATAGTGCTAATCCCAACACTTGCCTGGCCGCAGCCGGATGTAGCCGATGTCACGGTCTTAGACGAAAATAATAAAAAACTTGTCCTATTCCCCGTACTGGTTCACTCGCCTGAATATCTATGGGGAGCCGGAATAGCAGGTACCTATTTTTTCAGACGGAAACATGACTCTACGTCGCGAACGTCTAATCTAAAGAATGTCACTTTTTATACATTGCGCAAGCAGTTAGTGTTTGCGACCCAGGGAACAATTTACTTCCCTAATGAAAAGTATATCTTTCATTTTATCGTCTCATACAGTCACTTTCCCGACCGCTTCTGGGGACTGGGCAATGAAACACCCGCCAGCAACGAGGAGAATTATGTGATCACCCAGTATGATATTCACCCTGAGCTCTTGCGTAGAGTAGTCTCTCACTTCTACCTGGGAATCAGTTACGAATATCAAGATGTCTTCAGTTTTAAATACAATAAAGATGGCACCAGCCTTTTTGACACTGAAAATATTACCGGAAGAAACGGCGGACATATTTCCGGGGCAGGAATATTAATTACCTGGGACAGCCGCGACAATGCCTTCAGCCCATCGAAAGGTTTTTATCTACAGTACTCCGTGGGCTACTACCGCGACTTTCTTGGAAGTAATTTTAATTTTACCCTCCGCAATCTTGACATTCGAAAATATTTTTCGTTGAAGAAGAATCGTATTCTAGCATTTCAATTCAATTTGATTTCTACCATCGGCAATACCCCGATCCGTGACCTGGGGACGATGGGCTCAAGTTCGTACATGCGTGGTTACTATGACGGGCGTTACACGGATTTCAATATGATTGCATTTCAGGGAGAGTTAAGACTACCGATTTACAAACGTTGGGGGCTCACCACCTTTGCAGGAATAGGTCGCGTGGGCGATCATTTGCAAGATGTGTTTTCTCTCCAAAACCTCAAGCCTTCCGTGGGTATTGGTATACGGTACGCCCTGAGGCCCTCCGAGAAGATCAATCTTAGGGCTGACTATGGCTTTGGCAAAGATTCTTCAGGCAGCTATGTCAATATTGGCGAAGCATTTTGAGAACCAAGCACTAAAGATCTAAATACTTTGGGGTGATCTCTAATTTCCACGCAAACCGGCAAACGCTTGTCAACTTGGCTGCCTAATGCAGTAACGGCTCCGGCTAGTGGGTATGCGATTATACATCCCTCCGGGTATAGCTAAAGTTCCCTAAGGAAGTTATATTTGATTATCCCCAAACACTATCTCCCATGAAAAAAATTCTTTTTCTAGTCCTGGCAGTCGTATGCTCAGACTCGCTGCTGGCCAATGATGAACTCAACAAGGCCAGCCTGGCGGGCGATTTAGTTAGAGTCAAAGCGCTCGTGGAGGCTGGCGCCGATGTAAACTACGCCGATGCAAACGGAACGACGCCACTGTCGGTAGCGTATTTTTCAGCAGAAGTAACCGAGTATCTCCTTAGCAAAGGCGCTGATCCGAACGGCAGTACTTTTCCTTCATTAGTATTTGCGTCGAAGTACTACTCCGTCGACGTTATGAAGCTATTGTTGAAAGCTGGTGCCGATCCTAACAAGCCCGGGATCATCAAGGTGGACTTGGGGGCCAGCGCCCGAAAAGGACTAGCGGATGAGAAAGCAAAAGGCAAAGAGGCTAACAAATACATGATAAAAGCCTATGAAGCTCAGGTGAAAGCCAATCCGAAACCCAGCACATTAAGTTTTTCAGCGCTACAGTATGCTGTAGGTTATACCAATTGCACTGAATGTATTGAAGTTCTTCTCAACGCAGGCGCAAAGACGGAATTCAAAAATTCTCTCACGGGGGGCAACATCCTGCATGAACTGGCAACCAGTTACACTCCCATCGAAACTCGGCTCAGCAGTATCCAGGCGACCATACCCTATTTTGAGAAAGCCGGAATGGGTATTCCTGACTGGTATAAAAATCTGGACGTCTACGGCTCCGGGAGTGCCAGTGATTTAGTGAGGCTCCTGAAGAGCAAGGGTGCTGACATGGAAGCGCGCAACAATCTAAAGCAAACCCCATTACTGGCTGCCATAACCCAACCTCTCCAAAATGAGGAAGTCATTATGGCTTTCATTGATAATGGCGCAAGCATCAAGAATACCGGTATGGAAAACTCGACGACTGAGTTTGCCGAGGATACTGAGAATCCAGAAAAAATAAAGGTGAAATATGACTTCCCCCGGGAAGGCCGGAACTCCGGTGGTTCGGGTTACAGTGCCAATATGGATAATCTGAATCCAAAACCAAAGCGGGTGGCACTCGTAAGTTTTTACCTCTACGATGCCGGCAAAGGTAAAGCCAACATTACAGGAACTGGCGTATGGCGCACGCCCGAGGCCGCCGGACAAAATCAAATTAATGGGTTTTATAACAAGAGCATAAGTAAATTCAAAGAAGCCTTCAAGCAAAACGGTATCAGCCTGCTAACTCCTGATGAGTTTCTGGATACCCAGGAGAAGGCCGAAGCTTATTATGGATTTGTTCAGGAGTCGGCCAAAAAAGAAAAAACAACCATTACACGAATGAAGACCCGGACACATAGCTCAAGTACCACCATCGGTGACTGGACGTATACCACCACTACCAAATCGACTACTACAGCAACGACAGGAACTTTGAAAGTTACTCCCTCTGGGCTAGGGTATCGCACTTTCTTCGTCGCCAATGAAGCAGAAGATGAATCGCTGCCGGATAATTTCCAGGGAGGCATCTTCACCGCAAACCGAAAACTTACTTCCAATCTGGGATTTGAACTGTGTGAAGAACTTGGCGTCGATGCGGTATTGGTCACTTACATTGCCACCCGCAAACCAAAAATGAACCAGGACGATTTTAGTGTCAACGCCGTGGTGACTATTATGCTCGGACCAAACCCGGGCCGTTCTGAAACCAGTGATCCGGAAGCTAAGAACCTGGGACAATTTTATTGCGGCACACGCACTTTTTGGGGCTCACCCAAAACATTCAAAGAATCAAAAGGGATATTCGGTCAATATGATGGAATGGCCAACATCCTTGCCGCCCATGCCAACAAAATGTGCAAGTATGTGAACGGAA
>JAYWDR010000306.1:0-5018 GCA_043779735.1 Cyclobacteriaceae bacterium
TAGTCAGCGTCAGTTGATTGGTTATGGTCACATCTGTTGTTGCCGCAAGCGCAAGCGGTCCCGTTGTGTTGGTGGTAAGGTTGTAAAAAGACTCACCCGCAGCAGCCGTAATGGTTTGTGTTCCTGTACCGATAAAAGTCACCGTATTGGTACCCGGTACCAGGGTGGAACCATTGTTGGAATAGTCCCCCTGCACCTGGATGCTTCCGACAAGTGTTTTATTGCCTGCGTTGGCCAGGACTATGTTAAAATAAGCGGAGGGAACCGCATTGAGACTGCGGATCGTTTGGTTTCCCGCACCATTAAAAGTAATCGTACCGCCTGTGATGTTATAGGTTCCGGTTATCTCAGGGAGCGTCACACCTGTCTTCGCCAGCCTAAGGTCACCCCCTGTTGCGGTGAAGTTTGATGCGCCGGTTTCGCCCAGGGTATTGGTACCTAAATCGAAAATTCCTGAAGTCATTGTCAGCGTTCGTGCCGCTGTAATGTTTATTGTGCCGCTTGCGGTCACGGTGCCGCCGGCGAATGTATTGTTGATGGTCAGGTCGCCAAATGTTTCACCCCCTGCCGGAGTGAATATGGTCTGGTTATTTGCACTTCCATTGAACGTGACTTTCCTGACGCCTTCCGTGAAAGAACCACCCAGATTGTTTATCCAGTTGCCGGAGAGGATGATGTCATTGCCATTGGAATCAAATGTAGAGAGGTTGCCGATGGTCAGGTTCCCGGCAATCGAGGTTGTCACCACACATCTTTTCGCAGCTGCCCCGCTGATTACTAAATGGTAATAATTCGTTGTATTGCCGATGGTAAAAGGGCCTGCGGCGGTAGCTCCATATTCTACCGTATTGCCAGTGGCAGTCGCCGTGATGATGTTATTGGGTACACTGCCCAATTTGGTATACTTGAGATAGGATGTCGAAGCATTGTTGACAAAGGACCCAATCCCTAAAAAGTCAGAAGGGTCGAGGATTTCAAGCCGCCCATTATTTGTCAACGTTTTTCCATTGATATCCAGCTTTCCTGAGTTATTGAAGGTGATGAAGTCGGTTCCGTTTGGAATGGTTACATTGTTCAACAAGGTAAGATTGGCATTATTCATGATAAATGTGCCGCCGGTGCCACTCAAAGTTGAACCGGTCGTGTTTCCCATCTGCACGTTCTTGTTACTGCTTCCGCTGATTACACCACTCAATGCAATACTGCTGCAATTCAACAACTGGTTTGCATTCATATTCAAAACACCTGTTGACTGGACGGTCAAATCCTTGATCGTGGTGGTCGAGGTCACATCATAAGTGACCGTTGTACTACTGCAAATAATAACGTTATCAGTTGCCCTGGGAGTCGTTGTTGCTGCAGCACCCGCACATTGCAATACCGCATCCGTAGACCAAGTTGAAGACGTATCCCAGTTTCCGGTAACCCTTGAATAAAAGTAATCAGGGCCCAAAGGCGTGGTGATTGCGTCACTTGAGCCGATCACAAAAATGTTTGAAAGATCAATGGCAGTCAGACCAGTCCGTTTTCCGATGGGAGAGCTTACAGAGCCACCAGTTGCAACGTGGGTTCCAACGCTGCTGGCTGTTGTCCCCCCTGTATAAATCAGCAATCGTTCATCTGTCGTTGCACCTGCGTTCACTAGGTTCGTAAAGGTCACATTGATGTTGTAAGTGCCACCGGCGAATCCGCCGGAAGTAGTGAGTGCGGATTGCATAAGATGTATCCTGGTCATTGTTGTTCCCGCATCGGAGTAGGTGGGTGTAAGGTCCAGTTTGTTAGCGCCATCCGTATGAGTCGCAGAAACGTAACCGGAACTTGTCGGGTTGGCAGTAGAGTTGAGTTCAATCGGACGGTAGGCGGTAGAGATACCCATGGGAAACAATCCATACAACGGAGCTGCCGTACTGCTGATTGCTGTTCCTGCCGCCAGAAATCGCCTGAAGGTGCCCGAGTACATAGTCCCTGAAGTTCTGACCAGTGTTGCCACAGCCCCATTTCCCAATGTGAGTGTTCTGCCGTTCAGATTTATATCACCCGAGGTCATGGTGAGTGTGTTGGTCACCATGACATCGGTGCTGGCACCAAGGGTGATGGGACCCGTAGCATTAACGGTAAGACTGTTGAAAGTTTCCGAAGTCGCATTCGTTATTGTTTGTGTCCCCGATCCGTTCAATGTCACGGTGCCGGACCGCGCAACAAAACTTCCTGCATTGGACCAATTCCCATCTAGGGTTATTCCAAAATTAGAGGCGCTTACATCAAAAGTGCCGGTAGAGACGGTAAGGTTGCCAGATATGGTGGCGGCACCACCCAACGTTTTGGTACCCGACCCCCCTGATGAATTGACATTCACGTTGTAATAAGTCACACCCCCCCTGATAGTTTGGGCACCTGCGCCATTAAAAGTTGTCGTTCCGCCAGTCAATGTGTAGGCGCCTGTCAATTCAGGCAAGGTGGTAAGTTTTGCCAGTCTCAGTTCGCCCCCCGTGGCGGTGTACCGGGCACCAGCGGCCGTTTCACCCAAGGTGTTGGTTCCTACATCAAAAATGCCGGAAGTCAGCGTAAGGACCTGACCAGAGGTAATCGTGACATTGCCTGCCGCAGTCACTGTGCCTCCAGAAAAGGTGTTGTTGATGGTCAGATTATAAA
Source organism: Cyclobacteriaceae bacterium (assembly GCA_043779735.1). Taxonomy (GTDB): domain Bacteria; phylum Bacteroidota; class Bacteroidia; order Cytophagales; family Cyclobacteriaceae; genus ELB16-189. Next base: position 2,653 of record JAYWDR010000306.1, read on the forward strand.
ATGTTTCACCTGCAGCGATGGCAGGAGGAAAAATGGTCTGGTTGTTGGCCGTGCCGTTGAAGGTGACCGTGCGGGTACCTTCTGTAAATGAACCACCCAAGTTATTGATCCAATCGCCGGCGATATTGATGTTATTGTTATTGACGTCAAACGTCGCCCCGTTGTTGATGGACAAGTTGCCACCAATGTTGGTAGGGCTGACAAATAACCGTTTGGCTGCAGCTCCGCTGATAATAAGGTTGTAGTAGCTGGAAGCATTGCCGATTGTCCAAGGCCCTCCGGCTGTGCTGCCAAATTCGACTGTATTCCCAATAGCTGATGCAACTAATCCGTTCGGGAAGTTGGCTTGCTTGGTGTATTTCAGATAGGATGAAGAACCATTATTGACAAAGCCGGAGGTTCCGGCGACAATAAAATCCATTGGATCGAGAATATCTACACGACCATTGTTAGTTATGGTGACATTCGCAATATCAAAAGATCCCTTGCCGGAGACAGTTCCATTAAACGTGATGTAATCGGTTGTATTGGGAATGGTCATGTTGTTAAGGGCCTTCAGATTGGCGCCTGTCATTGAGCAAGATCCGGTGCCACTCAGTGTTGACCCTGTTGCATTGCCGATTTGAACATCCTTGGTCCCTGCACCGTTGAGAATGCCGTACAGCGCAAGGGAATTACAAGTTAAGTTCTTATTCGCAGTGATTGTCAGTGTACCCCTTACAGTTAAGTTGGAAACAGTTACGGGGCCAGCGTCGAAGATGACTGTAAAGCCAGCGCAAATAAAGACGTCATCAGCAGCTCCAGGGACACCCGCCGCCGCAGCACCTGTACATTGAAGCACTGCATCAGTAGACCAAGTGGAAGCAACCGACCAGTTTCCTCCATTCGTCCTGGAGTAGTATGTAAGTGCAAACGCCGCATTTCCAAAACATGCAAGGAGTAACACCATTAATACCACCAAGTACCTATGCTTCATAGTAAGTCAAAATTTAAACATCAAAAATACAAAAGACAGTACTACTTCCCGTAGCGGTAAAGGGTATAAAGTACCTTTATCTATATATATTCAGTTTTTGGAGGATTAGGAACCCTATTTTGGTCGATTTGCGTAATGGTAAAGGAAAAACAAAATTCACCTTGCCATGGTGAGAACTACACCGATAAGACCGGTAAGCGAGTTGATGATGGGCTGTCGGCTACCGCACCATGAGCTTTTGCCTGACGACCTGTTGCTCCACTCCCAGTGAAATGACATATATCCCTGAAGAAAGCGCTTGCGGCATTTCAACCTTCACCTGGGTTGAATTCAAACTCTCTACCACGAGCAGCAAGAGTTCCTTTCCATTGATGTCATGCAGCTTGATAAATGCGCTTTTCCCGATGTCACCTGGAGAAAAGCCGACATTGAACTCGGTGCCATTGAAGGGATTGGGATAAACACTCCAGGTTAGACTTTCGGGTACATCCACTTTCACCAACTTGGTATAAGAGGAATTCCCATCGAAATCAGTTTGCTTGAGCCGATAATACCACTTTCCTGGTAGGGACTGGTAGTCAAAGGTTGAATAGGATTTTGCTGTGGTCGTCGTGCCAGCGCCTTTTACCTTCACCACATCTTCAAAGGCTTCAGCGTCCGTTGTTTTCTGCACGATGAAAAAATCGTTATTCAATTCTGATTCAGTGCGCCAGTTCAGGGCCACCTTACCGGACTGGAGTTCCGCAGAAAAACTTAAGAGTTCAATAGGTAAAGAGCTTAATCCATTGTCAGATCCTACATAAAAAGTATTGGTAAAATTTGCAAGTGTTAATGCCGAGCGTTCAACTCTAGGATCCGACAGCGATACTGAAGTTGCCGCAACATGTGTGGCCACTACCGAAGCTGCCAGGCAAGAGTGTAAATGACCAAGACTAAAAACAACCCCCAATCCTGTTCCACCGTAGCGAATTCCGTAGGTGCCTGTTGTTCCAGTATGGGCAACAGTCCAGGAATCGTCACGTCGTGAAACGATGGTCGTGCCTGCCGAAACATCGTTTATGGAAACGGTGGCTACTGTTGTGGCCGCAGTATGTGATAAGGTTACATTGCCGTTGCTCAGCGCTGTGTTGGATTTCCCAATATAGAAAGGCCTGAAATCGACGGATGTACCCATCGGAAAGAGTCCATCTACGTTATTCGCAGGCAATACCCCTATGACAATGGCGGTTGTGGGTACGGCTCTGACAAAATTGCCGCCATACATCCATCCGACGGTGGAAGCAAGGGAATGCACCAGGGATCCCGCAACACTGTTGGAAATAGTAAACGAAAAGCCCGCCATGTTCACCACGCCTGAAGTCATAGTAAGCGTGTTGGTTGCTGTTGCGTT
>JAYWDR010000307.1:0-5008 GCA_043779735.1 Cyclobacteriaceae bacterium
CACGAACCGCTCCCCTTTCTGAAACCTGAGAACATCAATCAAAAATTCTATGATGAGCGGGAAATTCCTTCACACCTATTGGTGGAATTAAATCAACTGTTTAACATCCAGCTGAGCGACAATGCCAGCCGCCTATTCTACCAGGGGAAAATCCTGGAACTCCTCGCGCTCTATTTCTCGTACAAGAAAACGGATACTGAAAGCTGTCCCTTTCTAAACGATCAGGAAACTGTCCGTAAAATCAAGAATGCAAAAGATCATCTGTTAAAGCATCTTGATGCGCCCCCCAGTCTAAAAGAATTATCCAGATTGTCTGGGCTTAATGAATACCAATTAAAGGCAGGGTTTAAAGAAATATATGGCAACACAGTGTTTGGTTACTTACTCAATCATAAGCTTGACAACGCCCGTGTGCTGCTTGACTCAAGAAATTACCAGGTGGCAGAGGTAGCCTACCGGATAGGCTATACCAATCCTAGTCATTTCATTGCGGCGTTCCGAAAAAAGTTTGGGATAACACCAAAAAAGTATCTGATGGCGAAGGTGTAGGGATTTTTTTGAACTTAACTATCAACCCTAATATCTCCTTCGGCTTGACCTCCGTGGGGCCGAGCCAAATAACATTCCAAATACACCCCTCACAATCTCCCTCCCCACCTGCTTCGCCACAGGGGAAGTCATTACCTGATCGAACGTACTCTTTTCTACACGACCCGACCTGGTAGCGGGCGGGTTCACTTGCTTTTCTGCAGCCGCAGTCTGCTGTTCCTGTTGAACCGCCAGCACACGCTCGTTCAAAATTTCGAAAGCGCTTTTTGGGTCTACTGTGTCTTTATATTTCTTAAACATGTCCGATCCATTCAGCAGTGAGTCATATTCGGTGGGTATCAATGGCCCCATCGCCGATGCCGGCGGAGCCAGGTGCGTTACAACAGTTTCTGTGGGAATCCCCTTCTCATTCAGCACGGTGATGAAGGCCTGTCCTGTTCCCAATTGAGTGAATTGTTTTTCCATGTCGTAGAATTCCGACTTAGGAAATGACCTGACCGTCAATTTCAAGGCCTGCACATCGTTGGGCGTAAACGCGCGAATGACATGATGAATCCGGTTGCCTAATTGTGATAGCACCGTGGAGGGCACGTCCTGTGTCACCTGTGTACAAAAGAATATGCCGACGCCTTTTGACCTGATCAGACGTATCACTTGTTCAATCTGGTCCATGAAAGCCCTGGGAGCATCATTAAAAAGTAAATGCGCTTCATCCAGAAAGAAAATCAATTTAGGCTTATCAAGATCCCCGGCTTCAGGAAGTTTCTGATATATCTCCGCCAACAACGAGAGCATGAACGTAGAAAAAATCATCGGCTGGCCTTGAACATCAGAGACATTCAGCAGGCTGATCACCCCACGGCCGTCTATTTTTTCAAACAAGTCCTCAATGTCAAAGGAAGTTTCACCAAAGATCTGGTCGACACCCTGCTGCTCCAACGCTACTATCTTTCGCAGAATGGTGCTGGCCGTGGCGGAAGATATTTTGCCATAGTCATTCTTTATTTCCGCAGCCCCGGCACCCTCCGAGAGATAGTTAAGCACTTTCTTCAGGTCATTGAGATCTACAATAGGCAGTTTTTTGTCATCGGCATATTTGAATAAGATCATCACAACGCCAGACTGGACCTCGTTTAATTCAAGTATCTTACTCAAGAGCACAGGACCAAATTCAGTTACCGTAGCACGCATTTGCGCTCCCAATTTGCCACTCAGCGAATAAATTTCAACAGGAAAACCAGCAGGTGTGTACTTTATCCCCAGCGCACTTGCTCGTTCATTAATCTTTTCATTGGCTGTTCCCTCTTTGGCCATCCCGGAAATGTCACCCTTCATATCCGGCATGAAGACCGACACACCTGCTGCTGAAAGTTGCTCCGCAATCAGCTGCAAGGTTCTGGTTTTTCCCGACCCCGTAGCACCCGTTACCAATCCATGGCGGTTCATCATTCGCAAGGACAAATTAACTTTTGCTTCAGCAACAATTTCTCCTTCAAAGACTCCAGCCCCGAGATAGATGGAAGGGCCGGGCATCGAGTAAGAAGAAGTAATGGAGGTTATGAATTTTTCTTTAGTCATTTCCTTTCTATTTTGAACTCTAAATATACCGTAAACTTGAATCCAAAATGAAATGTATCAGACAAAACAGCCTCAGGAAAAAGGCCATTAAAAGTTATATTTGTTTAAATAAAAAATCGATGAAAGCATTTTTAGGCTGTTGTCTCCTCCTATTCTTTTTCAACACAGGTTTTGGACAATCCGCCGATGCGGCTCAACAGGCTTTGTTAACTATAGAAAACAAACGCCTCGAAGCGGTTGTGACCCGAAACCACGATTTTCTTACCAATTTGTATGATGATGGATTCCATGGGATAATCGCCTCCGGACACTCTGTCGATAAAGTAAAAATGATCGAATTCCTTGAGTCCTATAATCCCTATGTAATTCAGAGTATAGATGATGTAAGAGTTACCGTGTATGGCACAGTTGCCGTAAGTACAGGAAAACTTATAAATAAGAGTAAAGCAGGATCCATCATCGGGCAAACGCGGTTCATTCATATCTACGTAAAGAAAAATGACCAGTGGAAAATGATCGAGAGTCAGGGGACTTTGGTCATTCAGGAATAATCCATACTCCGTTCATAAAAAACAGGCCACATCATAGGCAGGCTATCTCCTAAATTTCGGTAGCTTTCATTTCCATAACCGAACCCTATGAAGAAACTACTGCTGCTATGCGTATTGATGTCTGTACGCATATTTGCCCAAGAGGTCGTAAAAAAAGCGCCTGAAGTAAAAGATGGCGAGGGGCCTTTCACACAATTAATCATCCGAGGTGTCATGCTCATTGATGGCACGGGGGCACCTCCCGTGGGCCCTGTGGATATTGTTGTGAAACAAAATAGAATCGTCAACATAGCGAGCACGGGGCTACCTACACCTGGTATGGCAAGTGACGCCAACCGCACCAAGCTGGAACCAGGGGGTAAAGAATTGAATTGCGAAGGTATGTACCTCATGCCAGGCTTTGTTGATATGCACGGCCATATCGGCGGCGGTCAGGCCCCCATTGCCGAGTATGTTTTTAAACTTTGGATGGCCCACGGCATTACCACCATCCGAGAGCCCGGATCCAGCAATGGGATTGACTGGGTGCTCGACCAAAAAAACAAAAGTGCCCAGAATCTGATCACGGCTCCCCGCATTAAAGCGTACGTGACTTTTGGCTCTGGCAGCAAAGAACCGATCAAGACTCCCGATCAGGCGCGGACATGGGTCAATGATAATAAACTCAAAGGTGCCGACGGTATAAAATTCTTCGGTGCTGCTCCGGACCTCATGGATGCAGCGTTGAGGGAAAACAAACGGCTTGGTCTTCGCTCTGCGTGCCATCATGCACAATTAGGTGTGGCCCGCTGGAATGTCGTGCAGTCGGCAGAAGCAGGACTTACCACCATGGAACATTGGTATGGATTGCCAGAAGCCATGCTTACCAATTCAACCTTGCAGAACTTTCCGCTCAACTATAATTACTCGAATGAACAGAACCGGTTTGAAGAAGCCGGCAAACTCTGGAAACAAGCAGCTCCCCCCTATTCCGAAAAGTGGAACAATGTGATGAATACGCTTCTTAAGCTTGACTTCACACTTGATCCCACTTTTGATACCTACGAAGCTGCCCGTGACTTGCACAAGGCGCGTCGCCAGGAGTGGCATGAAATTTACACGCTGCCAAAATTGTGGGCATTCTATCAGCCTAACCGCGCCGCTCATGGCTCTTTCTGGTTTTCGTGGGGTACGGAACAAGAGGTGGCATGGAGAGAAAATTTCCGTCTGTGGATGACTTTTGTAAATGAATATAAAAATCGTGGAGGTCGTGTGACTGCCGGCTCCGACAACGCCTTCATCTTCCAGTTATATGGATTCGGTTATATCCGTGAGCTGGAACTTCTCCGCGAAGCCGGGTTCCATCCTTTAGAGGTTATCCGTTCGGCAACCTTAAACGGTGCGCAGGCATTGGGTATGGACAAAGAAATTGGTTCGGTGGAAATCGGAAAACTTGCTGACTTCGCAATCGTAGACCAGAACCCTCTGGAAAATCTTCAAGTACTCTACGGTGTGGGCGCTGTAAAACTCATGGATGATAATTCAGTCAGACGAGTGGGGGGAATCACATACACGATTAAAGACGGTATCATTTACGATGCGAAGAAACTGCTGGCGGATGTGAAGAAGATTGTTGACGATGAGAAAACAAAATCAGGGTTTGTGTTGAAACAGCCTGGAATGAACTAAGGTGGTGACGCGACTCTTCATCATCGTTCTCTTTGTCCTGGGGACAATTGGAAGCAAAGCACAAGATCCGGAGAAAGTTGAAAAAGCACCGGAAGTAAAAGAAGGAGAAGGACCCTTTGCACAGCTTATCATTCGAGGTGTCACCTTGATAGATGGCACAGGGGCACCTCCTCTCGGACCGGTGGATATTGTCGTAAGGCAAAACAAGATTGTTAACATCCAAAGTGTTGGATACCAGGGATTACCTATCAACCCTGATCGCCGACCGAAACTGGAAGCCGGCGGCAAAGAGCTCAGCGCGGAAGGCATGTACCTCATGCCTGGGTTCATCGACTGCCATGCACACACCGGAGGCAACCAGGCGCCGAGCGCGGAATATGTGTTTAAGTTATGGATGAGCCACGGGGTAACCACCATTTGCGATCCCGGATCAGGCAACGGTATTGATTGGCAAGTGGACCAGAGGAATAAGAGTGCAAAAAATCTTATCACTGCCCCACGAATCAAAGCATACACCTACTTCGGCATGGGTAGCTCCACCCCGATCAGCACTCCAGAACAGGCACGCGCGTGGGTAAGAGAGAACAAACTGAAAGGTTCTGACGGCGTTAAATTTTCAGGTGCCCGGCCCGACATCATGGAGGCGGCACTCGATGAAAACA
>JAYWDR010000308.1:0-31514 GCA_043779735.1 Cyclobacteriaceae bacterium
TGAGTTGCTCCATCCATTTCATATGGGCATCACCTTTAAGAAGTGACATATCCACTTTTTGAAGAGTAGTGACGACATCATGGATTTGAATAGATGCAGCCTGAGCATCTGAGGCTACAAAAGCGTCTTTTACTTTCAGGTAGGGTGTAAGTACCGCCCCCAGTTGTTGCGAAAATTTCGGATCAACTGACAGCAATTCTTCTTTTACAGATATTCCTGGTGATGCGTCAGTTGATTGAACCAACGTCCCAACATGGTTGTGTCCGGCCATGGGATTGGCTCCCTTTTTCAAAACAATTTCGCTGTAAAGCAAGTAGGCACCGGTGACCACAATCGTGTCTCCCTCCACAAGTCCTTCAGTGATTTCCACTTTATTAAAGTTTTCGACGCCCGTTGACACCATCCATGCTTTGAATTTGCCATTCCCAATCTTTTTATAGACGTGATTGCCATTTTCCTCACGGATCACAGCATCGGCAGGCAGGGTAAGGGCTTTCTTTTTAGAATGTTCAAATACTATTTCAGCCTGCATGCCGGGTACATATTGATATGCAGGGTTAGCGAGGATCGCCCTTAAAAGAAAGATTTGACTTCCTTGCCGATATTCCGGTGAGAGGAAGTTGACCGTGCTCTCAAGGGGTTGATTTTCAAATCCGTTTACGTAAATGGTCACCGGGCCTCCTAATTTTATCAGGGAAGCTTCTCTGGGATATAGCTCTGCCTCAACCCATAATTTACTTAGCTTTTCCAACCGGTAGATAGCGGCACCCTCGGCAACATACTGTCCTTCTGATACCATTATTTCTGTTATAATTCCTGAAACCGGTGCCACGAATTGAATCCGTGGGTTGGTGGATTTCGTGTTTGACAACTCATTTATCTGGGCTTCAGTCATCCCATAAAGCCACAATTTCTTTTTCGAAGCTTGCAGATAAGACTGATATCGTTTGCTATCAATTGAGTTAACCTGTTCGAGTGCTAATAAAAATTCTTGTTGAAACGTAAGAAGCAGCTCGCTGTAGATTTCATAAATGACCTGTCCTTTAACAATGGTGGCACCTGTTTCTTTAATAAATATCTTATCCAAACGACCGGGTACACGGGTACTAACAATTTCCGTTTGGGTTTCGTCTGCCTTTAATCTTCCATTTAATAGCAGGCTGCTGCCGATGTCATTCATGCTCACGCGCTGAGTGGTTATATTGGCCAGTTCTATCTGGCTTTCGCTTAAAGTCACTTCTGTTTTATCTCCTCCTGCCGTTACCGCAACGAGATCCATACCGCATATCGGGCAGGTTCCTGGTTTATCCCGTACGATCTGCGGGTGCATTGGACAAGTATAAGTCTGCTTTGCCAAGTCAGTCTGATCTTTACCCTTTTTCGAATCACAAGCTGATAGGCTGGTGATGAAAACAATGATCAGGTATTTAATTATTGTGTTCATAACATTTATGGGTTCACTACCTTTATAAAGCTTTCGCTATCCACTAAGTATTGTGCATTAACAGCTATCTCGGATGATTCATCCAAACCCTCCGTAATCTCAATCCAGCCTTCTGACTCGAGTCCTATTTTTATTTTATAAGGTGTAAACGCTCCTTTATTTTTTATAAAAACAATTTGTTGAACTCCCAAATCAAGTATAGCCTGCTTGGGTACCCATAATGCCTGAGCACGAGTTTGGCTGATGTGCGCCGTTACCAGCTGGCCTACGCGAATTTGGTTTTTGTCGTCATTCAAGTACGATCGCACCTGGAGGAATTGCTTTCCTTCGCTGAAGAATGGTTGGATAAAGTCAACACGGGACGAAACTGTCTTATCCAGACCCTTTACCTGTATTTCCAATGGCTCGCCATTTCGGATTTGCTTTACTTCACTGGTTGAGAAGTACAGTTCTGCCCATAGCCGGTTGTTATCAATAACCCTAAACAAGTTCTGTCCGGTGGTGACATACATTCCTTCCCGGATAGAGATCTGTCCAGCGGGAGCTGTTGATGAGGGGGTGCTTAATGCGGCTGATGTTTGCCTTGCGCCACTCATTCCACCGCTTGTCTTGTTGCTCATGCCTCCACTGGCAAGAGAAGCGGGCTGCGACATGTTTGGCGAAAGCAACTCGGTCGCAACTGATTCGACAATGTAACCGGTGTAGGGGCTTAGAACGGGGAATGCAAAGGTCTCTTTTCCGGATGCAATGATATTTTCGATCTGTTCAGCAGTGAGTCCGAGTAACATGAGTTTCTGCTTTCCAGCATCGAGTAATTGTTTATCGTCAATTTTCTCATGAATAACATAAAGCAATTCACGTTGGGCGGTCAGGAGTTCGGGGCTGTACACCTCCATAATTACCTGTCCCTTCTTTATGGGCTGATAATTATATTTCAAGTACAATTTTTCAATTCTCCCCCCGAAACGGACTGGAACTGAATACGTCTTCCTGGTATCGTAGTTAATTATTCCGGAAGCAGTACCATTAATTGACATTGTCTTTCGCACAGGGTAAGTGGTATTGATAGTGGCAACCACAGAAGTATTCGTTGGCTTGATTAAGTCCTTCAAATCTTCAGTAAGGACGATCACGTCTGCATTGTTGGACTTCTTAACCAAGTCCATTCCGCAGACCGGGCATGTTCCTGGTTGATCCTTTACAATTTGCGGGTGCATTGGGCAGGTGTATTCATCGTGCTCATGTGTGCTCTGCTTTTTATCAGTACTACATGTTGAGAGTAACGCAATCAGTAACGCGAATGACACTATTGCCCTTACCCGCTTATACCATGAATATTTCATCTTATTTCTCCAATAGTTTTTCATAGTTCACTATCATTTCATAATATCTTCTCAATGTGTCCAGGTATTGACTCTGTGCCATGATCAACGTTTCATAAGCATCAATGACAATGGGCAATTCTTCCCGGTTCTCTTCGTATGCAAGCATGAGCGTTTCATAGTTTTTGCGGAGTACGGGAACAATACGTTTTTCATAGTTGCCGACTTGCTGATTCAGGGTGCTAATCTCATTTACCATACTGGCCGTCATCCCCTGCAGTTCATTCAAGATGGATTCACGTTCCCGTTTCATTGATTCAATTTGACTGCCCATGCCTTTTATATTTGCCTTATACATTTTAGAAGACCATGGGGCGATAGGAATGCTGACCATACCCAGTATCATATATTGGCTTGGCATGCCTGACCCTCGTGGAATCATGTGATTGTAGTTAATGGTAAAATCCGGCCTGGACTGGTAGCTCTCCAGGGCCTGGTTCAATCTCATCGATTGAATGCTCTTGTCAATCCTGCGCACATCGCTGCGGTTTTGAGCAAGAATTGCTGTGTCTACAAGCTCGGGAACGAACTGGCGATACTGGACCGTTGTATCTATTGAGAACCGCAGTTCCTTTGACCGGTTCATTAATTGGTTTAGCAATATGTTTTTTTGAACAATCTCATTGTCATTCATAAGGATCATGTTATTCACTTCTTGCAACCGTCCTTCTGCTTTATAAATATTTCCGAGTTTGGATTGGTTGTAGGGATAGCGCACCTGGCTTATCTTCAGCACCAGCCGGATGATCTCTTCATTTTCCTGAAGAATTTTCTTTTTCTTCTCTAATACTATCCATTGAAGGAATGCTGTTTTTGCTGCGGCCCTCAGTTCATTGTAAGTAAAAGTTTCTCCGGCTTTCTCAATCGCTGCTTTTGAATTAAGGTAAGACTGGTTGGCGCGTAGCTTTGCAGGATTAGTAAACTTTTGTTGCACAGAAAGCATGATTTGGCCCTTGTCCCTCTCATCGGTCACTTTTGTTCCAGGATAGGGGAACATCCATGGGCCTCCTCCAACTTCGGGGGCCATGAGGCTTTTCGCACCCGCTGCATAATTGGTCATTGCCTCAGCCCGATAGCGGTAGTCTTTTAGCATCGGGTTGCTATCATTGATCACCAGCAGGACGCTGTCCAGCGTTACGGGTTGTTGTGCCTGAGCCTGCCCGGTCAGCAATAACCAACCGGCGATAAGGACATTTTTAATGTTTGATTTCATGGATTTCGAGTTTGCCAAGTTTTTTGAGTTCATATTCTTTAGTCATAAGAAATATCAAAGGTGTTACCAGGAGAATATGTGTTGAAGACGTTAACACGCCACCAATCATGGGCAGCACGATGGGCTTCATAACATCTGTGCCTACGCCGGTAGCCCAGAGTACCGGCACCAAACCAAAGAGCGCTACTGAAACGGTCATCAGCTTTGGTCTTAGACGCTTGGCGGCTCCTGCAATTACAAATTCTTTCAATTCAGTTAATGTTATGGTCTCACGTGAGTTGCCTTTTAATTCTACCAGTTGCCGCATGGCATCATTGAGGTAAATCACCATTACCACACCGGTTTCCACGGCAATACCAAACAAAGCAATGAAGCCTACTGCCACTGCAACTGATAGGTGAACACCGTAGAAGTATATCATGTAAGCCCCGCCAATCAGGGCAAAGGGTACAGTGATCAGACTGAAGAATGCTTCACGAATAGAGTGAAATGCGAAGTAGAGGGAAAGGAAAATGATTATTAAAACAATGGGCGCGATCAAGGTAAGTGTTCGTTTACTTCGGATGAGGTTTTCATATTGACCGCTCCATTCGATATAGTATCCATTGGGCAGGCCGGTGAGCTCCTGACTAAGTTTATCTATTGCTTCTTGAACAGTGCTTCCCAAATCACGATCGCGCACATTGAAAAGTACGGCCCCCCTAAGCATGGCATTTTCCGAGTTGATCATCGGTGGACCATCTTCGAATCGCAAATCAGCAACGGTAGACAGGGGGACAGTACCCAGGGCAGGAGTTAGGATCGGAATGCGTTTTAGTTGATCTAAACTGTTCCGGTAATCCTGGGCTAAGCGCACGTTGACAGAAAAACGCTGACGGCCTTCTATGGTTTTGCTGACCGGTGTCCCTCCAATGGCTGATTCAACCATCATATTTACTTCATCGATGCTTAGTCCATAGCGTCCGAGCTCATTGCGCTTGATATCAACCACCAGGTATTTACCACCGGTGATGGGATCTACGTATAAATCCTTTACCCCCGGAATTCCTTCGAGGGCGGTTTTAACTCTTTCTGATACGGCATAGATCGTATCCAGATTTTGGCCGTACACTTTCACTCCTACATCAGTGCGGATGCCTGTAGCCAGCATGTTAATTCTATTAATAATCGGTTGTGTCCAACCATTCACCACTCCGGGTATTTGCAACTTGGCATCAAGGTCATTGATGATGTCCTTTTTCGTTATGCCTTTGCGCCATTCTGATTTTGGCTTCAGCATAATAATGGTTTCGATCATGCTGATGGGTGAATTATCCGTTGCCGTACTTGCACGTCCGGCCTTACCCAGTACCTTGTCGACTTCAGGCACCGAGTGAATGATTTTGTCCTGCACTTGCAGGATGCGTTTTATCTCCGCATTGGAAATATCGGGCAGGGTTACTGGCATAAACAGGATGGATTGTTCATCCAATGGGGGCATGAACTCAGATCCGAGACCTATAATGAGTGGGACGCTGATCGCAAGGGCTGCAAGGTTGATACCAATGGTTGTCTTTCTCCACTTCATGCACCAGCGGATGACCGGCTCATAGACGCGCTCCAGGAAACGGTTGATCGGATTTGCACTCTCATGTTTGAATTTCCCCTTCATAAAAAAGGAAATAAGGACCGGAGCCAATGTAACGACCAGCAATGCATCTACCATCAGGATAAATGTTTTGGTGTAGGCAAGGGGATGAAAAAGTTTACCCTCCTGGCCAGTGAGCATAAAAACCGGAAGAAAAGAAGTGATGATAATGATGGTAGAATAGAAAACACCTCTTGAAACCATCTTACAGGCCTTTTCAATGAGACCGATTCTTTCCTCTTCGCTGATCCAGGCTTCCTGTTTTTTGCGAGAAAATATTTTTAAGAGCTTCATTTCAGTTTGTTTAGTTGTTATCGGATTTTTTAGCCATCACTTCTGCGTACCGTTGCGAGAGGAGTTTGTAAGCATTCTCTGACATAATAATGCCATTATCAACGATCACCCCGATGGCCAATGCAATACCGGTCAGCGACATGATGTTTGAGGAGATATTAAAGGCATTTAATAGTATGAATGCCGTAGCAAGCGTGATTGGAATTTGAATGATAATACTCAACGCACTTCTCCAGTGAAACAGAAAAACAATAACAACCAGCGAGACCACGATCATTTCTTCTATCAGCGTCTTTTTGATGGAAGACACCGATTCTTCAATTAACTCACTGCGGTCATAGGCTAGATTGAATTTCATGCCTTCCGGAAATCCTTTTGCTACTTCCCCCATTTTCTTTTTCACCCTTCGGATTACTTCATCTGCATTTTCTCCATAGCGCATTACCACAATGCCTCCAACGGCTTCACCCTCTCCGTCAACATCGATGATACCGAGCCTAAGTTGTCCTGTCATTTGTACCGTTGCCACATCTTTAATGGTTACCGGGATTGAGTTTACCGTTTTCAATGGGATCTGCTCAATTACTTCCACGCTATTAATGTATCCGGTTGTTTTGATGACGTATCCGATATCGTTCAATTCAAATTTTCTGCCACCAGTTTCATTATTGTTCGTGCGAATGGCTTGAATTACCTGGGGAACAGAAAGATCATAGTAGGTTAGCTTATTGGGATTGACGGTGACTTGGTATTGCTTTTCAAAGCCTCCGAAGGATGCAACCTCAGCAACACCTGGAACATTTTGCAATCCGAACTTTACATACCAATCCTGGATGGCGCGTTGTTCACCGAGGTTCATGCCTGGAGCTTCCAGCGTGTACCACAGAATGTGGCCGACACCTGTTCCATCGGGTCCGAGGGTAGGCACAACACCTTCCGGCAATAGTCGCGAAGCATAATTCAATCGCTCAAGAACACGTTGACGCGCCCAATAGATATCTACATTATCTTCGAAAATGACAAACACAAAGCTCATCCCAAACATAGAAGTACCTCTAACATATTTTGTCCGCGGCAAGGCTTGAAGATTTGTAACCAACGGGTAGGTTACCTGGTCCTCCATAATTTGCGGGCTTCGGCCCATCCACTCGGTGAAAACAATCACTTGATTTTCGGAAAGGTCAGGGATGGCATCGATCTTATTCACCTGAACTGAATGGAGCCCCCAGCCAAATAGCCCCGCTGCCACCAGCAGGATAATAAAGCGATTGTGAATGGAGTATGAAATGAGTTTTTCAATCATAAATTATAATAAATAATAGGTGAGGAGAATTGAAGGGAGCAGAAAAAGCTAAGCAGGAACTTAACTCAACAAAGTAAGCATGCTCTTATTTTTCAATAAGAAACAACTACTGCTCCGGCTGGCGAAATCAGATAAGGAATGTTTGAACGAGTATAGTAATATCCCGTTCAATTAAAGGTGGCTTGTAAAGGGAAAAATGAGAGAACTGGCTCTCGCTTGAACCAACTTCCACCACTAAGCTTACTTTAGGAAGACAAATGAATTGGGAACTTTGAAGGGTGATTTTCTCCGTTGCCTTATATTTATCTGAATCAATCAATACTGTGGTGTCTTCACAACATCCCTTATGGTTAAAGGATGTGTGATTAGGTCTTTCAGTACGATCGCAAGCGTTATCCTGATCTTGGCAGGATTGAGCCCGTCCAAATACTGCAAGGCT
Organism: Cyclobacteriaceae bacterium; assembly: GCA_043779735.1. Lineage (GTDB taxonomy): Bacteria > Bacteroidota > Bacteroidia > Cytophagales > Cyclobacteriaceae > ELB16-189. Next base: position 7,703 of record JAYWDR010000308.1, read on the forward strand.
TTGGATTTCACCACCACAAATATGAAAACTTAACGAATGGCTGATAGAAGTTGTCAGCACAAACAGGGCAAGTAACCCAGCAAATATGTTTCCTGAAGTTTTCAATTACTAATCAATTAGGTAAATGTACGGGATTATTCGTGTTTGGTTCTTACAAAATTCTGGCAAATAGTTACATAATTTGGTGTATTGGCCATTTTAGCTTTGAATAGTCGGTTTTTGTCCATCTATTGGATTCAAAAGAAATATACTTATGCCATAAACTTTTTAGACTTCAGTTCTTTATCCACCTGTTTCAACAAGGCTTTGTGCTTTTTGTCCGGCACAGGGAATTTTACATTCAGTTCGCAGAATTTCTCACATAAAATGTAAGAAAGCATTATACGGGCGTTCTTTTTGTCATCCGCTGGAAGGATATACCAGGGGGCATATTCCGTAGAGGTTTTGTTAAGGCACTGTCCATATACCTGCTGGTAATTTTCCCAATGTTTACGTTCCATGAGGTCATCCATAGAAAATTTCCAATTGGAAGCAGGGCTTTCAATACGCCTGACCAAACGATTTTTCTGCTCTTTTTTGGAGAGATGTAAAAAAAACTTCATTACGACCACCTTGTTTTCAGTCAGGTATTTTTCATATTCATTTATTTGGAGGCAGCGCTGGTTAAACCAATCCTCAGATTTATACTTTAGAATATCAGGATGGACAGCAGGAACAATAATGTCTTCATAATAGGACCGGTTGAAAATTCCTATCATTCCCGAAGGCGGTATTTTATACTGATAACGCCATAGGTAATCATGCTGAAGTTCTTCCATGCTGGGTTTTTTAAAACTAAAAACACCGCATCCCTGCGGATTAACCCCTGACATCACATGTCTTATCATGCTGTCCTTACCTGAGGTATCCATACCTTGCAGGATGACCAGTAAGGCATGGTCGGCAGAAGCGTAGAATTTGAGCTGCAGGTAGTCAATATTTCTTTTATACTTTTTTAGCAGTTTTTTGTATTCATCCCGATCGGCATACAGCCGTTTGATCCTGCTGGGTGTTTTATCCAGGAAGAACTCTTCACCCGGCTTGACTTTTAGTACTTCAATTTTTTCTTGCAGCATATTTTACTGGTTGCTTAGTATCACGAATTGCATGGGTCGCAGCTTGAGTTTGACAAAATGCCTGATGCTGTCAATATTTTCAAGCACCTTCACCTTTCCTGTATCACCGAAGAGAAACTTATAAAAGGATTTCTTTCCTGTTGGTTGCTGTTTGACAGTCACATATTCTTCTCTTTCTTCGGTTGGCGAGGAATTAAAGACCACGACGACTTCCTGATCAAACAGGACCCTGGAGAATGCGATCAGGCATTTTTCACATTCCGGTAAATGAAAATACGTTCCATCCGTTGACAATTTACGCATGTGCATGTGTCCGAATTTCAATACGGAACTTTGTTTTCTTATTGCGGCAATTTCAGAAATGCTTTTATAAATTCTGGCTTTTGTATTCATTGAATTGGAGACCTTGTCTTCAAGGCTGAACATCGCTTCGCGGATGCATGAGTCATGGTCACCGGAGCCTTCAAAGCCTTGCTCAGTACCATAATAAATGCATGGGGTTCCCAGGGCACAAAGTAAAAATCCAATACCTGCAATGACTTGTTCTTCGGTAGCATCTTTCCCCAATCGATGTTTGAATGACTGACCTACCTGATCATGATTGTCGATGAAGGTGACCAGGAATTCACCAAATTCTCCACGACCCAGTGCATTGCTATGCAGGGATTGGTAACGTTCTATTAATTTTACGGGCGAAGCATTTCCCTTAATGACATCGGCTAAAATTTGATAAAGAGGAAAATCTAAAACAGAGTTTAGGCCATAATAAATATTTTGACCATCTACCGATACTGTAGTCTTGGGGCCTATATATCTATTATAAGTATCTTCTGATCCTACTAATTCACCAAAAAGAAAGAAGTTCTTCTTGCCCAGCATATACGCATATTCACGGATATGCGAGCAAAAGCGGCTGATGGCCTCTTCTCCCATGTGTTTTACAGCATCTACGCGAAAGCCATCTATATCTACTTCTTTCATCCAGTAACAATGACAACCGATCAGAATATCCTGCACATAACGTGCCTCAGAAGAATCATCCATCCGAAAGGCTTTGAGTTCCTGAAAATCGCCTTCACGTGTTTCCGGGTAGGCATCATAATTTCGAATCTGTCCCTTGCGTCCATACAATTCAGGATCGCGAAGTTCAATGGGTATCGGGTGATGGTCAGAGCGCCATCCCGCTAAGGGAAACCGTGCCCCCTCAAAATAGTAGTAAGGAACATCGTCAGGGTAAAACCAATTGTCACCGGAATGGTGTAGCACGATATCCAGGAATACGCGCATGTCCAGCTTGTGCGCAGCATCCACCAGTTTTTCCAAATCCTCTTTGGTGCCAAAGCGCTTATCAATTTCAAGATAATTCTGAATGGCATATCCATGGTAGGAGTTTGGATTGTTTTCAAACAAGGGACTAAGCCATAAGGCCGTGCAGCCCAGACCACAGATGTAATCCAGGTTATTGATTATCCCCCGGATGGTACCCCCATAGATTTCTTTTAATTGTTCCTCAGTCCCAAAACCTTTCGCCCGACATGTGTTTATGGGATTTCGGGGCAGGCTATCATGAAACCGATCTACCAACAAGAAATAAATAAATTCCTCTCTCCACTCGCGGTGGCAGTTTTTCCAGTATTTTTTTCCTGGCTTCGGGGCTAGGTCAATATCTTCAATGGACCATACGGGTTTCATAATATTTAAATATTAGGTAATACTTTAAGAATCAACCCGGCAATTTCTATGCGATTGCCGGGACAAGCAATCGAACTCGTGCAAAAATGCTGTCTTCGCCCACATAGTCCGATCGATTTCAACTTTAAATAATTTAAAATGTTATGTTCCATGTTCCCTAAGCTCTTTGGAAAGCATCGCTTTACAATCTTCCAACATATGCTTTAAGCACCATTTGCAATACATACCGGCAAATAAGAATGACAGTATTCGGTAAAACAGGCCATCCGGTTTTTCATAACCGATAGAAAGCTCAGCCGATGTTCCACCATCGTATTTTGTGAGCCGTAGTTGCATTCTATACCATGAGTAAATAATCATTTCCGGCTTGCCAATGGTTTCCCATATCTTTTCTTCTCCCTGTACCCATCGGGTCACTTCAACTGTAAAGTCCATTCCGATACCCATCACCTTCCCTGTCCATCGGTATTTGGTTCCAAGTCCCGTGTGATTTGCGGTAAGGAATTTCAAATCAAGTTTACTTCCCATCATCATCATGGATGATTGGGTCATATGCATTCCTGTTATTCCGAGATTGTCCAGACAGTCAAAAACAAGGTCAGGCTTAAATGGATAAGTAGCAGTACTTTTTATCGTTTTCATAAACTTATCACAACTTGTATATTTTGAGTAAATCGTAATCTGCTACTGATTTGAGGTTTCCTGGATTTATTTAGCGATTCGCGATCAGAACTATCATTGCGACCATCATCGCCCACATTATTATCCACATACTCTTCATGCCTTTCTTATGATCTCCTTTTTCTTCATTATGTTTATGATCCATACCTACCATTCCATGCATGGGGCACATCATCATACTCATCTTATGCTTTGTTGAAGAGGATTCCTTCTGAACTAAATCCATTCCACATTTTGGACATTTTCCCGGTTGGCCTGATATAACTTCAGGATGCATGGGACAAGTGTAAGTGATACTATCGGCAACAGGGAAATGAGTTTTTAGGGTGTCACTTTGAGCGAGTAAAGGCGCGGCAACCGTTGTAAAAAACAAAGAGATCAAAATGCTTTTCATTTCCATTATTGTTAATTTATTCATTGTCTTATGATGTTAAGCGCCTTTGAAATTTGAATAACCAAAAGAGAGACGAAACTCATGCCGATTGCGATCAACCAATCTTCAAAAGACATCGAGTAGATATCAAGCGCTTTTCTTACTATCGTTACTTGGTAGGATACGAACAGCAACGCAAATGATACAACTGTTGCATACCAAACATACTTATTGGTAAATATTTCATTTTTGAAAACATTGCCACTACCTTTTGAACTCATGTTGAACACATGAAACAACTGCGTGATTATGAGTGTAAAGAACAAGATGTTATTGCATAGCTCAGGATTCCAGGCCTCAGTCTTGTGAACCGCGTGATGGCTTATGAAGACAGCGCCTAGTGTAGTAATGGTAATTATTACTGAATAGTAAATCATAGCTATCCATCTTTTCTTGTCGATAATCGGCTCCTCAGTATTGCGGGGTGGTTGTTTCATAATAGATGCGCCTCCAGCCGTGACCCCCAGTGCAAGCGCAGGCAGTACATCTGTGATGATGTTGATGTATAAAATCTGTAAAGGGAAAAGCTGAAAATGAAGATTCAATACCGAAGCCACTGCTATCACAAATAGTTCGGACATGTTACAGGAAAGGAGGAAAATAACAAACTTCCTGATGTTGTCGAAAATAATACGGCCCTGTCGAATAGCCAAAACAATCGAAGAAAAGGAGTCATCTTTTAGTACCATGTCAGCTACCTCTTGCGCCACCTGTGTTCCTCTCAATCCCATCGCTATTCCTATATCCGATTTTTTCAAAGCTGGTGCATCATTGACTCCGTCTCCCGTCATACCCACAATTTGTTTTCGATCCTGCAACACGCTGACCAAGTCTAGTTTTTGCTTAGGACTTACACGGGCAAATACTGGCGTGCTTATCCAGCGATCCTTCTCTTCTTCAGTTAGGTGTTGATAATCACTCATATCTTTACCGTTCATCACAGCTTGCTTGTCATCTTCGATGATGCCAAGTTTGCGTGCTATATTTTGGGCCGTCGATGGATGATCGCCTGTTATCATGATAACCTTGATGCCTGCAGATTTACACTCTTGTATCGCAGAGAATACCTCCTCCCGTGGCGGATCAATCATACCTATTAGGCCGAGAAAAACTAGATCTGTTGCCAGGTTGTTCTCATCTGCAGAAGAAATTCTATTTCCAGCTGCAATGACTCGAAGTCCGGATGCCGCCAGTTTCTCAGACTCTGATAGCCATGTTGCTTTAAGGTCTGCATTAAATTCATGCTCTCCACCCTGGTCGGCTATTCGATTGCAGCGATTAATTAACTCTTCGCTGGCTCCTTTTGCGTACACTCGCTGACCATCTTTTGTGCGGTGCATGGTAGCCATGATCTTTGTGTCGGAGGAGAAAGGTTCTTCTTTTACCAAAGGATTATCCTTCCGCAGAGATTCTATATTTGATCCTTGTTGTTGGGAAAATTTGAGGAGTCCTATTTCAAGTGGGTCGCCTGTTTCCTTTCCCTCATTTCCAAGGGAAGCCGTATTGCACAAAATCGAGGCCCAAACTATTTGTTGAAAAGATTGTTCATTTGTGTCCGCTTTTTTTGAATTGCTGACATTGTATTCTCCAGAGGGAGTTACGATCAGGTTGACTTCAATTTTGTTTTGCGTTAGCGTTCCGGTCTTATCCGTACAAATTACGTTGGTACCTCCCAGCGTTTCTACAGCAGAAAGTTTCTTTACTATCACATTGTGCTTGGCCATTCTAAGCATTCCCTGAGCAAGGGCAAGTGTTGCCACGATTGGGAGTCCTTCTGGTATGGCGGCTACTGCCAGGGCAATAGATGTCTCCAGCATTTCAAGAAACTTTTTTCCATTTAAAAGACCAGCAAAAAATATGATAACCACCAAAATCACTGTTACTACAATCAGTTTTTTACTAAGCTGCTCCAGTTTTTTCTCAAGCGGTGTTGCAGCTTGTTCTGCCGATTGCACCAAACTGGCAATTTTGCCAACTTCGGTCAGCATACCGGTACTGGTAACAATAAAGCGCGTATTCCCTTTCGTAATGAAGGTACCTTTGTAGAGCATATTGGTGCGCTCAGCCAGCGTAGTTTTCTCATCCACTTGCCCATCTTTCTTTTCTACAGGAAGAGATTCACCTGTCAGTGCAGCCTCATCCACTTGCAGTTGGGATGGTCGGAAAATCCTACCATCAGCTGGCACCATGTCACCAGCTTCAAGAAATACCAAATCACCCGGCACTAGTTCTTCTGCATTTATCTCAGTAGTTGCTCCATTGCGAGTAACTTTTGATGGAAGTATGGACAATTTTTTTAGGGCTTCCATGGATCGTTCGGCCTGGTATTCCATATAAAAGCCAATAATTGCATTGATTAAGATTACTACCAGTATTGCAAAGCCATCCAGCCACTCCTTAAAGAAAAAGGACAGGCCTGCAGCGACAATCAGCAGATAAACAAGCGCATTATTGAATTGGCTCAAAAAAATCAGCCAAAGGCTTTCTTTCTCTTCCTGACTGATGGCATTTCGTCCGAGCGACTCCAATCGCGCTGCCGCCTCTTCGGCAGTCAGTCCATTTTCAGGATTGGATTGAAATTCCCGAAGGATTTCTTCCTGAGATTTGTTGTGGACGGCCTGTTTAGATAATTCGATGCTGATCATGTTGTATAAGTTTATGGCATAGTTCATTTCCCTCTTTCAAAATTGTTTTTATTCTGATGGGGGGAATATTCAATTCATATAAATACCGAGGTTGCTGACAAACTTCCCTGCATAGCACAACGTTCTTTTGGAGTAATGCTTTTTTCTCTTGTCGCGTGAGTGAGGTAAGGCATGTCAGCGGATAAAGCCCTGTTTCTTCTATCATCTGGCGTAAGCTTCCTGTATTTGGAAAGTCGAGGCTTACTAGTTTTAACCCAGCACAAGATCCATATGAGATCGCATCGGTAGTGAACCTTGTATTGGTTACTACCCATCCCTGGTGAAATTTTGCTTCGTGACCCGGCATTATCGTCCATTTAGATTCAATGTCTTTGAAGCGAGCTTGGATATAAAGCGGAATTTTTACGTCACAGAATATTCCCGGGCTGTTGTGGTATTTGCATTCGATCATAAAATGCTGCTCGTTCTTTTCGGCTATAACATCCACTTCATGTTTTACACATTTGCCATCCACTATTTTTCCTACCTCCACGGTGTAACCTTGTTGCGCCAGAATCTGAGACAAGTATTTTTCAAATGGGAACCCGGACGGGCCCAGTTCCATTATTCCATTCTTAAGGTAGTAGCGTCCGGCAGCAGGGCGTTCAGCTTTGCTTAAAAGTTTATACGCTCCTTTATAAATGCTTTTTGTGCCAATGCCTTCTGTCAAATTCATTTCAATCTCCCGCACAATTTGGTTGGCAAGTGCTGTTGAGGCACCTGCCCGCTGTAGAGACTTGCTGAGTTTACTCTTTGCAAATGGTTCTTTTTCACCCGAAGCCTTTGTGATGATGACACTCATTGTTTTCCTTTTTTACCAGCAGGACTTTGTTTTTATGAATGATCCGGTTTAAATCCCATGTTCTCCTATAGTTCATTTTGTCATGGGATTTATTCTAGCTAAAACAAATAGCCTACTTGTAAAAGAAAAGCAGCATTGTTGGAATGCATCCCGCTATCATAGTAGGTACCCGTGAAAGCAGACCGGAAGCCATAGGTATAAAGCAAACGTGTTTGAATAGCGCCTCGGTTCTTCAATGCAAACTCCAAACCGGGACCTAAGACCATTCCGATGTCTATTCGATTGACGTTGTCCATCATGTTTACATTGCCTGTTGCGGTTTCCTCTTTGGCCGAAAGCAAGGTGCTTTCGGTAAGACCGAATGAAGCAGTAAACTTTACAGGACCCTTGGGCACATTGTTGTATTGTCCCAATGCCCATATATCCAGGTAAGAAAGACGGTATTGCGAGCTGTAGGATGAAGAATACATGTCTCCATATCGGGCTCCACGATTCATATACCCAAGATTTCCGACAAATGACCATCTTTGGTGCAACGGAACGGTAAGACTTAGACCGCCTCCATACGAACCCGTGTAGGTATACATGTTCGTATTACTGCCATAGTTATTTCCATAACCGCTTCCATACATGTTCATACCCATGCCCATGCCTTGCACCAATGAACTTGTACCTGCGTTTGCGTAAAGTCCCACCCTTAGCTTGTGGCTAATACTATCTTGCGCGGGCAATGTGAATGCAACAAGCACCAGTGCGATTAGAAGTTTTATTTTTTTCATAACCTTGACATGTTTAACCCCGACAAAAATATCTTCCGACCGGATGATAAGTTCTGACATTCGTCAGTCTTACAAATGATTTTTTACTTGAAATGGTGAAGGGAATAATAAGCCAATAGACCTATCGGCACAGAGCGCTATCGATGCAAGGCAAAGAATTGTTTAAGTCGCCGGAAGCGTCTAAATTAATTGACCAAAACGTTGTGTTAGAATATGTTTTGAAATAGTTATCGTTGCGCTTCAGTCAAGTCATCTATGTTTGCGTCCAGCATTCTTTTGTATTCATTGCTATACCAAGTAAGAGCATCAGTTTTATCATGTCTTATATCATTTGATTTGGATAAAACTTCAAAAGCATTGTAGCGGGCAGCTGCAAACATGATAGCTGCACCCACGCGTTCTTTCGGCTCGGTCTTTGTAAATTCATTGGCCAGTTCAATAAATTTATCAGCCATCTCCGACCGTTGTATTCCAGTTTTATCTTTATCCATCGGGTAAAAACTATTTAGAAGGAATTCCAATCATTGTTTGAGCGTTCGGATGTAATTGACAATAAGCCAACGGTCTTCGGCATCCGGTATTTTCTTTTCAAATCCCGTCATATCGTCACGACCGGTCGTCATCTTATAAAATAGAGCGCCATCGGTTTGACTCTGAAATTGCGGACTCGAAAAATCGCCCATATCGCCTTTCAATTCCTTGGCCTTGGGGCCATCTCCCAATCCTTCCTTGCCGTGGCAGGATTGGCAGTACTTTGAAAAAAGACTTTTCCCCACGGCCATGTTCTCTTTATCCGCTTTGTCGGTTGGGTTCTTTACTTTCCTGCCTGATTCCGGCACGACCCATTCCTTTGATTGGTCTATTAGTGTGAAGGAATACGTTGCTGCGGATACAGCAAAGAGGAGCATTAATAATTCTTTTTTCATATTGACCTGGATTTAGCTTTTGAAATGCGATATAAGTTAATTATTAAAATAAATATAGGTATCCATACACCAAAGATGATGAGGTTAGGGAAGATGAGCAGGTAGTAAGGTGTTTTAGACGGAGGTGACCACAGGGTCCTTTGATCAAAGGTCGATTGATCCACGATGGGTATACCGATGGGGGCGCTCACCAGAGCTTTTATTGTACCATAGGTTTCGCTTTCGCTGAGCACAACTTCAAATGTTAATTCACCATTTATTCCGGGCATAGGTTCTTTAATGGGTACGGTTATGGAGCCTTTTTCATCGGTCACATAGCTCTCTTCACCGATCTGAAGCGGAGCATACATCCGTTGCAATTGCACTTTGAGGGCCTGCCCGGACAGTGATTTGCCGGATGGGTCTGTCAGCATTGCCGTGATCTGGTGAACACTGTCAATGGTTTCTACTGCAACCGTCAGATTCGCATCGGATACATTTATCTCTGTTTCAGCATCCGCATACTTAGCCTGATTTTCAATTTTTACCACATAGGTAAAGGCCGGGGTTTCAGTAGTTTTTGCCGGGCCGCTGTCATTTAGAATATATTTTGCGTTGCCTTCTGTGTTTGTTCTCGCTGTACCAAGATAAAATAAGGAGTCACCTGACACTTTTTTGTAAATACGAAACTCAAGATCCGAAGCCGGATCAAATCCTTTTTCACCTTTGTACTTGGCCGATAGGCCGATAAACGATTCCCGATTCATGATTTTAGTGAATTGGGCCGATAACCGGGCTTTATGTTTGCCATCCTGAGCAGCTGCCTGGTTTGTGAGAAGCAAAAGAAAGTATAAGAAATATGTTCTCATGATAATTTGGGTTGAGATGGTTCCATTAACCCTCTTTCCTGAGCAGTTTCATATATGGGTACAATGGGTAGAAATCGCACCAGCAATGTGATGATGAGCAGTGCACTTGCCAGGGTAGCGGCAGTTATGGACCATTCCATCCAGGTGGGTGAATAATGGTGCCATGATTCAGGTACGCCTTCAATGGGAAGGAATGGGTGAGTGAGTGTGGGTATTACAATCAGGTAGCGCTTCCACCAGGCTCCGAGCACTACTGCCAATGCTACAATAAATAGTGGAAGAGGTTTTCTTCCTTTCGGAAACAACAATATTATAACGGGAAGAATCAACCCACCGATGATAACCGTCCAGAACAGCCCCGCGTATTGGCCTGTGAATAAGCTCTGAAGGTGCACTGATTCTTCTTCAGTCGATTTATAAGTGGGAATCAAGTATTCGTTGATATTGAAATATAAGTACACCAGGCAGAGCAATACGAGTACCTTTCCCATCTTATCAAAATGATCGTCCGTGATATAGTCTTCCAGGTGATACACATTGCGAAGCACATACATGACCACAACCACGGCGCCCGACCCCGCCACAAATGCACCCGCAATAAAATAGGGACCGAAATTGGTGCTGTCCCAGCCCGGTCGGTACGTTGTTTCAAATAACCAGGCCGTTACTGTGTGAATAGCAAAGGCTACGGGGATAATTAATACACAAAGGGCGAGAATGGATTTGGAGTGGATGCGAACTTGTTTTTCATTTCCTGACCAGTTCATTGAAAGTCTGCCATACCATTTATCCAGCCAGCCTGAATGCTGTGTATATTTTTTCAAGATGCTGAAATCGGGAAGCAGTGGATAATACAAGAGCAATACACTGATTACCAGATAAGTGCTGATGACGATTACATCCCAAATAATTGGTGACTGAAGTCTTCCGTGCAGGAATAAGTTCATCATTCTCTCAGGCCGCCCCATATCAATAATGATGGTGAGCCCTGCCATGATGATAGCGGCCACAGCGATAATTTCGGCAATACGGGTGAGTGGCGTACTCCAGTGTACGCCTGTCAGGCGCAGGATGGCGGTAATTAATGAACCTACCAGGCTCACGGCCACAAAGAACACAAAATTAGAAATGTAGATACCCCACAGTGCATAGTCTCTCATTGCGGTTATCACCAGCCCTTGTCGCAGTTGCTCAACGTATGAATACAATCCAAGAAGAACAATTGTTGTAAGAAAGGCTATCCAGGCGTTCCCTTTCCAACCGAATTTTCGTGGTGCCAGGTCGTTCACCAATTGATCGTACGTGGTACTCATTTTGCTTCCGGTTTGTCTACCGATTTAAATTCCGTGTAATTCTCCAGCCCTTCCTCAAATTCAAATACCCTGTCGCTGGGTGGCAGGTAATAAACACTGGGTTGTGTACCCAGGCTCTCCATAAGCCTGTAGCCAGATCGTTCCTTGAGCAGCTTGCTCAACTTGAAGGATTGCCCACTGCCGTTGGTTACTGTATCCTCATACATATCGCCAAAACTGAACACATCATTTGGACACGCGCTTACGCAATGCGGCAATTCACCTTTGTCAATCATGTGAGGACAGAAGTCACATTTGTCCACTGTGCCTTTCTGGGCCGGTACTCCGGCGTAGTCGGGCGTGTATTCAGCATCTTCAACGTCTTTGCCCTGCCACGGCTCAGACCAATTGAACACCCGGACAGAATATGGGCATGCTGCCATACAAAACCTGCAACCGATGCATCGGTTATTGTCAATCAAAACGATGCCGTCCTTTCTTTTGAATGTTGCATCCACCGGACAGACTTTTACGCAAGGAGGCTCATCGCAATGCTGGCACAAGGTAGGTTGCCAGTAAGGTGCCGATTTTTCCGAATCCTGCATCTTGTATATTTTGATCCAGGCATTGTCGCCGGTGATATAGTGGTTTTTGTTACATGAACTTTGACATTTCCTTGCATTTCTGCATTTAGCCAAATCCACCACCATTACAAACTTGCGATTGGGGAATCCTTCACGGGGGCTGTAAGCCGATTTTTGCTCATGTCCATGTTCTACTGCCGAGGCAGGCACTTGCATCAGGGTGCCATCGGTAGACATTAGTTCAACCGTATCTTCAGATGAATGGTGATCAGGTTTACCGCCAAAGACTTTTGCCAGTGCTGCACTACCTGTGGCCAGCAATAATCCGGCTTTCAGGCCATTGCCTAAAAACCCCCGCCTGGATTTAGAATCATTTTTGTCTGCTTCCTCCATGATACATTATTTTGATCCAAAGCCCTTTGGTTTGAGCCATCTGAGCAGAGATTGATTTGACATTTTCTCTTCGATTACTTTGGAATTTTTTAAGGCGCTCTTCCTCACCTTCACAGCCTTTCCTTCTGCGGTAAGCATTGTTGTGAATTCGTTGTCTTGTTCCTGTGCGCTTACAGCCCCCGCTTCAAGCGGCTTGGCGATGCCCAGGAAAGGAAGCATCATTCCCATCCCCAGAAATCCTCTTCTGGAAAATGGTTTGTGGTTGTTATCTGTTTCCATTTGATTTTGGTTTTAAAAATTCCAAAGCCTGTTGATATTGAAGCCGATCAAGAATTGATTGTCAGAAATCTTATTCTGGTTGAACATGTAATTTTTCTGAGGAACAAGGCCATTATAGTTCCCCACAAACACCTGGAAGGCATGAGATCCCGTAGACATTTCAATACCCAGGGCAAGGCCAGGATTATTTGAGTTTTGTCCAAATGGCTGACTGTAATCAATGAGGATGGACGTTTTATCGGTGATCCTTACTTTACCACCAACGGATACGGCAAACTGGTCATTGGATAAAGTTGGATCTACTGCATTATAGTGAGAAAAGCTGGGGGCTACTTGCATGGATATCGACTGGCTAAACCGTCTCATGATCAGCAACTGACCAAAATAGGACATACGGTCTGAGAACTTTGAGAAATACTCAGCGTCACGTGCATCTATTGCAGTATTTCCATAAAAGGTCATGCTGACGGGCACTTTTCCGGAACGGGTCTGACGCAGCAAGGCTACTTTAAGATTAAAATCCTGGAGGCGATTCTCTTTCGTTGTTCCAAACCCGATGGTTAGCCGGTCTGATATTGCATAGCTAATGGCCAGACGTATATTAGAAGGCCCCCAAATTCCGAGCATGTCACCGTTTCCACTCTTAATTACACCAAACCGGTGCTGAATGTCAAATGATAATGTTTTTTTGATATTCACCAATCCGGTGGGATTGTCAATTAACCAGGCGCTTTGAAATGCGGGGCGTTCTGGCTTGTCTGTTTTCTTTGCAGCAAGGGAGTCAGCATCCTGAGCCATCACCCTGCCGGATAAAATCAGGGCAGGGAAAATAAAAAGGATAATTAGGTATTTCATAAAGTATTTGTTTTAGTATAAAAAGACTATTTAATTATCAAGGGCACCTTCATCAATCCATTTCTTAATGAGTGCTACATGGGTTGGTTTCATGGATCCACCGGGGGGCATGGGATTATCTCCATGGCCGTCAAGCATATCTGATAGCTCGCTTCCCTCTGAATCTCCTGGCACGATACTTCCCTCCGGAAGATCCATCAATGATTGATAGGCAACTCCTTCGCGCAGATCGGGTTTGAGTCCCATCATCGAGGAATGGCAATTCGCACATTCCAGGTTGAGTATTGGCTGAATATCCCCTTTGAAAGAAACGTTATCCTTCACCGTGGGTGTTATTTCAGAGGTCTTATTGTAATCACAAGCCCCAAATGCGAGGCCCGCGATCGCCAGTGTAATCAGTTTAATATTCTTTTTCATAACATTTTATTTAGTTGAGTTAAGTAAGTTAAAAGATTTTAAAAGATATATAATTTGAATGTCTCCTATTTTTTGTGTTGACCCTGTCTGGTGTTTCAGTTTGGCAATTAGCTTTTTATCCTCGTTCGTATTATAAAATTGTTTATAAAAAGGTGGCGATTCACATCTTCATCCCCTCCATCGCACCGCCACCTTGCTTTACTTTCCAGGCGCTATTCAAAAGAAAAGCACCACGTGTTACCACCCGGTCTCCCGGAGACAATCCGCTAAGAATTTCCACTTCACGTTTGTTTTGAATGCCGATATCCACCATGCGTTGCTCGAACATACCGTCAGGAGTCTCCGTCCACACGATAATATTGTTTTCCACCAAGAGTGCCGATTTCGGTATGGTCAGGGTTTGTCTTTTATTGCGTTTTAGAAAGACATAAGCCATCATGCCGGGTTTATAATTTCCCTTTGGATTATTTACTTTGATCCTCACCAGATTAATTTTTGTGTTCTCCTCCAGGCGTGGATTATCATACACAATCTCTCCCTTGATGCGCACTCCTGGAAAAGCTTCGAACTCCACTTCCAACTCTGGCGACTGTTTGAGGTAATTGATCTCAGTGCTGTACAATTGCGATTCGATCCACAAAGTGTTTAAGTCTGCCAGGCGAAGCATCGGACTTCCGATCTCTGTGTATTCTCCTTCACGAACGAGAAGTTCTGATAAGTAGCCGCTACGATTGCTATAGAAAGTGATGAGAGCAGAGATGTTTTTTGAGTTTTCAAGTTCGTTGATCTGCTTTTCAGAGAGTGTCCAAAGTTCCAGACGCCTGCGGGCCGCTTCCACCATTTTTTGCGTAAAGGCTTTCTGTGTGGTGGCAATTTTATTTTGGTCGATGGCCAGCAAGTATTCATTCTGATAAGACAAAAGTTCTTCGCTATAGATGCTGTACAGGGGGTCACCGTTTTTTACATAGGTGCCGGGATTTCTAACAAACAGTTTGTCTACTCTGCCTTTGACCCTGGAACTGATCACGTTGATAGCCCTTTCATCCACGGCGGCGGTGCCTATCAATGTTGTTTCTTCATACATTGTTTTAATCACTGCTGTGTCAATCTGCAAATTGATGACCACGCGATCCTGGTCGCTTAGGGTAAGCATGGCATCACTTGCCCCATCATGGCCCCGATGATTCTGTTCTGATTTCTTACCACATGCAGCGGTAAGAATAATCAGGAGCAGGTATATAGAACTATTTTTCATCTGCTATTCCGGTTTAACCAAGCTCTCACGATCCATTAAGTATCCGGCATCGAGCGCCACTTCATCATCAGCCAATAGTCCATTCAGCACAACCACACGTCCTTGGGATACTGGCCCAAGTCTTACAAACTGGATTTCCAAAATGTGGGAGCCCTCATCCGTTTGACCCACCTTTTTCCACACAGCTTGCCTGCCGCCCAAATACAGAATGCTGGAGGTTGGCAAAGTCAGAGCTCCCTTTGTTTTTGGATATATGGTAGCCTGAAGAAGTGAGTTGATACGCAAGTTTTTATTCGTGTTAGGGAGGTACACGCGTACCTGGATGAACTTCTGGCCACTGGTATACTGTGGTTCAATAAATCGTACTGTTGTGTTAATTGGGTTTTCCGGAGCTAACTCACTCACCACTTTTATGCTATCGTTAAGTGCCGCTTCATTCTGGTGAAGATTGTCAACTGACAGAATGCCCCACACTTCACGCAGGTCATTGATCCAAAAAAGGGTTTGACCCGCTGTGACATAGGCCCCCTCACGGATGGGACCATCTGATGGTGACATCGAAGTTGAAGTGGTCTTTTCCTGGGAACCCGAGCCCATACCACCGCCCATTTTACTGCTTCCCGACGAAGAAGTCAGCGCAGTTTTCGAAGAGGATACCGGACCGGATGGATTGTAAAAGATATAGCCGTCATAGGCACTATAAATGGAAAGGGTAAAGAGTGTTTTGCCTGATTCGATAATTTCTTTTATCTGGGTATCGGTTATTCCCAGAAGTTTAAGTTTGTGGGCCGCATGTTTTGTGATTTCTCCATCGGGGTCAGCTTTATGTGCATAGAGGAGTTCCTCCTGGTTGGTGTTGAGGTCGGGACTGTACAGTTCAAGTATTTTGTCGCCTTTGCGTACAAATTGGTTTTCGTATTTTACATAAAGCTTTTCGATTCGACCACTTATCCGTGCTGCTACCTGGTTGCTTCTGCGTTCATCAAGGGAAATAAACCCATAGGCATTGACCGGGATAGATTGTCGTTGTGCTACCGGTTTTACAAGCGTCTGTTGGGAGAAAACCTTCCGGTTGGTAGGGGTAACGGCAATGGTTAGCGCATCCCGGTTCCGTGTGGAGTCACCGGTCTGATTTGTTCCTTGCATGTTATGATCATTATGAGGTTGTTTTTGACAACCATAAAGGAGTGTTGATAAGCCGAGTGTTATATAGAATGTGAGGTTTCTCATGATTGGCTATTCATCAATGTCTAACACAATGAGCGTTCCTGTTCTTCGCAATTCATATCCCCTGATCACCTGGTAGAAAACGGGTAATACTACCAGCACGAAAATGGTGGAGGTCACCAGGCCGAACACAAAAGGGATGGCAATGGGCTTCATCACATCACTTCCGGTGCCAGTGGAGATCAGCACCGGGATTAATCCCAGAATGTTGGCAAGTACGGTCATCAGTAAAGGTCTTACGCGCGGAACAGCTCCCTGGAAAATGGCATCATTCAGATCTTGCATCTCAATGGTTTGTTTCAATTCATTTTTGCCTTCTACCAGCCGCTTGATGGAATCATTCATATAAGCGATCATTAAAACTCCTGTTTCAACCGCCACTCCAAACAAAGCAATAAAGCCTACGGCTACTGCTACTGAGAAATTCACATTAAAGAAGTACAACGAATAGACTCCTCCGACCAACGCCACGGGTACGCTGGTGAAAACAATAATCACTTCGCGGAACGTATGAAAAGTGATGTAGAGAATGATACCAATAACAAGTAGCGTAATGGGGATGATTATCATTAGACGCTGCTGAGCACGAACCTGGTTTTCATATTGACCACTCCATTGGATAAAATACCCTTTTGGAAGCTTTCTGAATTCATTCTCAATTTTTGCCTTGGCTTCATTCACGACGCTGCCCATATCACGGCCGCGGACATTAAACAACACAGTTCCCCGCAGGCGTGTGTTTTCGGAATTGATCATGGGTGGTCCTTCATTCACAAAAATTTCAGCCACTGATGAAAGTGGTATTACTCCATAAGAAGCTGTTTGCACCGGTACACGTTTAATTTCCTCCAGATCGTTCCGGTAATCTTGTGCAAGCCGCACAGTAACCGTAAAGCGCTCGCGCCCTTCAACGGTGTTTGTCAGGATCATTCCACCCAACGCTGTTTCAATAACCATATTGATATCTTCCACGCTGAGCGCGTATCTTGCGATTGCCTCACGGTTAATTTTTATATTCAGATACTTTCCGCCAGTAAGCTGCTCAAGGTAGAGATCGGTCAACCCATCAATACCCCGCAGTGCTTTTTCAATTTTTGCAGTGAGTGTGAATACTGAATCAAGGTTGGAGCCGAATACTTTTACTCCCACATCGGTGCGGATACCCGTAGAAAGCATGTTGATCCGGTTGATGATAGGCTGTGTCCATCCGACGACCACTCCGGGAATCCGGACGCGGTCGTTCATCTCGGCAATGAGTTTTTCTTTTGTCATTCCTTCCCTCCACTTCGATTTTGGTTTGAGAACCACAATGGTTTCAATCATAGACATGGGCGAGTTGTCCGTAGCCGTATAAGCGCGACCTGCTTTGCCAAGCACATTCTCTACTTCGGGGATGCTTTTTAAAATCCGGTCCTGAATCTGAATGATACGTTTGGCTTCAGCGTTAGAAACATCCGGCAAAGTCACCGGCATCATGAGCAAGGATCCTTCATCCAGGGGGGGCATGAATTCCGTACCCAGGTTGAGTACAAATGGTGTGCTGCCGGCCACCAACACTAAGCAGATTGCGAGTGTCGTATACTTGAATCGCTGGCACAGACGGATAACCGGCGTATAGATTTTCACAAAAAAGTTCGAGACGGGATTTCGGCTTTCCGGGGTCAACCTCCCTTTTACAAATACCCTGGCCAACATGGGTGAAACCGTAATAGCCAGTAATGCAGCACCCAATAGTGAAAATGTTTTGGTCAAAACCAGGGGGGTGAATAATTTCTTTTCCTGACCGGTGAGGAAAAGGATCGGGGCAAAGGAGATGATCATGATGATTACAGAAAAAAACACTGAACGCCCCACCGTCTTAGATGATTCCTCAATGATTTTCACACGTTCTTCATCGGTGATTTCACGCGTGTTCCCTATGCGCTCCTTTTCAGTTTTGCTCATGGCCCGAATTTTTTTGAATCACTTTATTTGTCAGGGATCTGTATGCGTTTTCAGCCAGTACGATTCCAGGATCAACGACGTCACCTACGGCAAGGGCAATGCCTCCCAGGGACATGATATTGGAGGTCACCCCAAACAGTCTCATTAGAATAAAACCGATCAAGACCGAAAGAAGTATGGCAGCAATGGCCACCAGGGCACTCCTGAAATGAAACAGAAATAAGATTACCGTCACAGACACAATCAATATCTCCTGCCACAAGGCTTCTGTCAGCGTACTGATCGAATCTTTAATCAGCCCGCTCCGGTCGTAGGCAATATGAAATGTTACACCTTCCGGAAGGCCCTTTTTAAATTCTTCAATCCTCTCTTTAACACGTTCGATCACGTCTTTCGCATTTTGGCCATAGCGCATTACTACGATGCCACCCACCGCTTCTCCTTCTCCATTTTCTTCGACGATGCCTAGTCGCAACTCTCCACCCATCTGTACATTGGCGATATCTTTTAAGCGTATGGGAATGGAACGGTATGTGCCTACCGAAATATTCTCAATGTCTTCAACAGTTTTAATGTAGCCCAGCCCGCGGATCATGTACCCCATATCGTTCATCTCAAAGAGGCTACCGCCTACGTCACGGTTGTTGTTGGTAACTGCTTTAGCCACATCCATCAAAGGCACGCCAAAGTAGATGAGTTTGTGCGGGTCAATGGCGACCTGATATTGCTTTTGGAACCCGCCATAGGAAGCAACCTCGCTTACGCCTGGCACATTTTGCAGAGCAAACTTCACGTACCAGTCTTGCAGGGCACGCAACTCGCCCAGGTTGTACCCTTCTCCTTTCAGTGTGTACCAGAATATGTGTCCAATACCAGTGCCGTCGGGACCAAGCGTCGGAGTGATGCCGGGTGGAAGAAATTTCTGGGCATAATTCAACCGCTCCAATACCCGGGTCCGTGACCAATAGATTTCCGCATCATCATCGAAGATTACGAAGATGAAACTCATACCAAACATGGATGCCGCGCGGATGGTTTTTATTTTAGGGATCCCCTGAAGATTAGTGACGAGCGGATAGGTGATTTGGTCTTCAATGATTTGCGGATTGCGTCCCATCCATTCCGTGAACACGATGACTTGATTTTCAGAGAGGTCTGGTAACGCATCCACAGGAGTTTCTTTGATAGAATAAATTCCACCAATAGTTATCATTACGATGCCGATCAGGACCATGAACCTGTTATGAATTGACCAGCCGATTATTTTTTCTACCATTGCCTTACTCTGTTAAGAGCCTTTTCATACACTGAGCGGCGAGATTATCCTTATTGAAGGAATATAGTATTTTGCCCTCCTTTACTTCTCTTTTTAGCAGTCCACTCTTTCTCATAATACCCAGATGGCGTGAAGTGATCGATTGCTCCAGGTGAAGGGTCTCATAAATATTTTTCACCATCATTTGATTATAGCCACAATTGCACATCAAGTGTAGAATTGCAAGTCTTTCCGAATGAGCCACCGATTTCATTGCTTCAGCGAGATCATTCCAGGGAATATCTGATTTATTGCTCTTCCTTGGGGCCATATTGTTTGAATTAAAGTATGCCAAATTGCGCATAGTTGTATACCTGCCGTATGACTAATATCAAGAATGGAACTGATTGTTGTCAGTAACCTGTTATGAATGGTCCAACATATTAATTCTTGCATCATTTGGTTAATTCGCAAAAGTCGTTCTTTGATTGTCACACATTTCAAATAATTCCTACCATTTGTTATACTTTATTGGTACTGGATTTCATTAGCATTATTTTTGACAGATTAGATAGCTTTTGTTGCCATCCTCATCATCCACCATGTAGATCGCATTTTTTCCTAAGGGATTCGGAGTTTCATTAAACCGATAGGCCTCCTTTACACCTATATCCACTGGTTTTTCAGTCTGGCCTGGTACCATTTTGTTGGCATCAGCAGCCATCAAATAACCTTTGGCCCGAATCAATGAAAGGGCCTTAGTTATGGAATTATCCGGATGGTCAGCTTGCAGTTTTTTGCATTCCCTGACTGAAGAGCCCGTTACTTTCCTGAATTGCGCTGAAAGATGCTGCACATTTGTGTAATGTAATTTGTGAGCGATCTCATTTAAGGATAGTTGGTCCTCTCGTAACAATCGTTTTACACGCTCAATTCGTTGTCTTATGAAGAATGTCTCGATGGTCATTTTTTCAAAGCGACTAAACAGTTTGCTCAGATTGTGATAGTTTTTTGTTAAGCCCTTTGAAATGAAGGCTGAAACATTACCTGACCTGTCATGCTTTTCTACCTCATCGAGATAGCGCTTCACCTCAAGCTTGATTGCCTCAACAATTGTTTCGTCTTTGTTGTGAATGATCTGAAGGTTAAATGCATTTAGCTTCTTTTCAAGCAGAGGGAGCAAATCCTCTTCCTCGGATAAAAACGATACTTGACCGAGTTCAATTTTCATATTAAGAAGGTTGAACTGATTTAGAATTTGTTGTACCACGTAAATACAACGATCGCACATCATGTTTTTTATATGAAGTTTATAAGTTTTCATAAGGGAAGGCGTTTCAGTCTGTTCAATAAAATATCAAATTGACTTAAGGAAATAGCGTCATTAATTAACCTGAGAATTCAGGAAATGACGGAGCGCAGCAAGCCGAAGCCCGGGGAACAACTTGCGCTAATAGAGTATTCGGCTAAATGAGGATGGAGCAGAATAGAACACGGATACCATGGCCTGTGATTCCAGGCGGTCCGTTGGGTGGATGTTCAAATTTTGAAAGAACCAGTAAATTCCTTTTTAAGCTGATTTGGTTTAAATCAACGAATGTCAATATGCTGATTAGTTTATAAACTTCGAGCTGAATTAAGCCCACCTGAGTACCGGCAGTGTTTACTAAAGAAGAATAGAATTGTTGAGTCAGATCATTACAACAACCCTCTTCATTTGATGATTCATGGTGATGTTCCGCGGATCCGAGATCAGGAGCTTTATGATTGTCCCGATGGGTTGAAGTAGGGTGTTCATCCCCATGCTGGTGACTATGAACAGAGGATTCGGCAACAAGTGAAGGCTGAGGGGCCTGGAATGAGACTATCCCCAAATCACATAAAAAATCACACCCCAAAACCAAAGCAAATGACAAGATGATGCATATGGCAAAGGGGCAACTGAATTTCCGTGCTTTTTTGATATTTATCATTCCTAAAACTTAGAACAAAATAAGACCAATAACGAAGTGCCAATTATGACGAATCTAGGTGCAGATTCATGATTAAAATCATGAATTGAATAAAGGCTTAGAAAGCTACAAAATTTCGGCGGAGCCAGAAAAAGAAAAAGCCCGTGTAGGGCTTTTTCCAAACAGATCAGTTATTTACTGGTTTAAGCTTTAATGTGGTGGCATCTTGGTGTATAGGCAATGAATGGCACAGGCCTGATTTTTATAACTTTCATGTACCGTTGCTATGACATTTCCTTTGGGATCGAATACTTTGCATTTTTCCCCCTTGCTGCCTGGCTCAATAGTAAATACAACTACCCCCTTTTCATCATAAAAGGTACCATCCTTACCAATCTTACCTAATTTATGACCTTTATAGTCGAGAAGTTCTTCATTTTGGATGCTGCCCACTTTTTCACCTTTTGCATTGTAGATGATTCCTCCTTTGATCCATCCCAATTTCGTGCCGGTGGAGTCCAGTACATGCCCTGATGCATTGAGGTGCGGATGCTTGTAATTTTCCTGAGCCATGACGGTGTTAGCGGTAACAAGGGTTAGGATTGCAATTAAAGAAAGTGTGTTCGACAGGGTTTTCATGTTTATTAACATTTATGGGTCATTTTTGATCCTCCTACAATACTCCGTGAGCATAAATCTACAAAAGACGCACGAAATGGACCCACATTATGTCAGAAAATTGCACTATTAAAAGAAAATCAATTCATAACCTAGCGCGCACTCGTTTGCGGCGGGACCTTTTTTTTGTAAATCACCTTTCCGTCTGCTGCGCAATCGTCCATACTGGGCAATCGATATGATTAACAATATCTTCTGCGATGCTTCCCGTGAACAAGTGGTTCAATCCTTTTCTCCCGTGTGTAGACAAGGCAATCATCTTGTTTTTAAACTTGGAGGAGAAGTTTATGACTCCTTCCTCTTCATCAATATCATTATAGATATTGAGCGTACAGTTCTTAAGGTGATTCTGCTTTGAGAATTCAATCAACCTTTTCTCCGTTGAAATGTCTTTGTTAAAGCTGGCAGGAGTATTTACGTAGAGAATGTGGAGCTTAGCCCCTAAGAAGCTTTGCAGTGTTTTTACCAAATGAATTAGATTCTCTTGCTTTGAACCAAGGCCGGAAGGGAAGACAATATCTTTAAGCAAGGAAACATTGCTGGATTTTTTTACAGCAATTACGGGTACTGCGGAAGTACGAACGATTTTCTCTGTATTCGACCCGATGGCATATTCTTTGAAACCACTTGATCCATGAGTACCCATAACGATAAGATCAATTCCTTTCCTGTTAACATATTTCCTGATCGCTGAAACAACAGGCCCGTGTTCTATTCCTGTGTGAACTTTCACCTTTCCGCTCCACTGATCCTTAAGTTTCTCGAAGTTTTTGCTGGCTTTTGCTTTTAGCTCCTTAAGAAAAGAACTTTCATAAGCCTGCACCGGCACAGAAAATGAACTGTGGAGAGTGGGTAACTCTACAATGTTTAATAGAAACACTTCTCCCTTGCTTTTCGTTGCAATTTGGCAAGCAAATCTGAACGCCTGCACTGAGGTACTTGAAAAATCACAAGGGACTAATATTTTTTTCATAATTACTTAATTTTAACTATGGTTATTTTACGTGATGATTCGATAACTGCGTTTTACCTATTCAGCTAATGCGGTTATAATTGCACTTCAAAAGTTATAACCAATAGCAAAGGAACTTTATGATATTAGTCTCATCAGGGAATGATCTTTATCAGTTATCTCATTTTTTGTCAAGCTAACATTTACTAATCTTTACTAAATCGACGTTCCAATTTTACTCCTATCCTTCAATCGGTTTTGAAGATGCAAAAGTGGGGCATTTATTCGTTCTTGAAACGAGTGTTTACGATTAGAATTGGAACTTCTTCGTGGTTCACAAGACTTTCTGAATACTGGGTGATATCATTCTCATAAAGCCAGTTCGACCGTGTGTTGTCATAGCGATCAGATCAGCCCCAATTTCGTGAGCAAATTTTTGAATACCTCTTTCTTCATTGAATGCGTCGTAAATATTAATTGAAGTTCCCGGAATTCCATTTGTAAAGCCCTTCATGTCAGCAATTGCCTGATCGGTTTCCTTAAAATTGAAGGGCATGTTGACATACAGCAAATGGAGTTTCGAGTTCCATAAGGCCGCAAATGTTGCGATTGTTCCAAATACCTCTTTTACTTCTTGTTCAAAGCTTGAGGCAAATACTATATTTTTCGGGCCAAACATCTTCACTTCCTTTTTGATCACCAGAACCGGAACGGGTGACTCCCGTATCACGTGCTGAGTATTAGAGCCAATAAACATCTCTTTCAATCC
>JAYWDR010000309.1:0-4967 GCA_043779735.1 Cyclobacteriaceae bacterium
GATTTCCAAACGCCATTACCGATGGTTACGTTTGACCGTATGAAACTTTCGCCAGTCCCGGCAAACATGATCTGACGATCGGAGGGAGCAGCTGCCAGAGCGCCGACCGAGGCGACAGGTTTGTCATCGAAAACTGGCTTCCAGTTGAGTCCGCCATCCGTTGTTTTCCAAAGTCCTCCGGAAGCTGCGCCGGCAAAATATGTGAGGTAGTCGCCCGGGATACCGATAGCGCAGCTAACCCGGTTGCCGACCGGGCCGATGTGCCGGAACTTTAATTGTTCGATGTCTTCCTTCTTTAGTATTTGCGCAAGGCAAACCTGCATGGAGAGAAAGAATAGGATGAAGATTAGTCTGATGGATTTCATTTGGTCATGGTTGGATGCTGAATTGGGTCAAAGTAGCTATTGTTTTATGAAAAGGAAAGGCTAAGTCCATGTGCGGACGAATACGGGTATGAATAACTTGCGTTGGTAAATAGCGGGTTTCGTTCTGTGAGGACACAGACCGAGGGGGTGGGCTTCCGTTCTGTGAGGACAAAGACCGAGGTGTTGTAGTTTATTTCAATGTTTTCTCCCGTCTATTCAGTCTGAGGTTGTCTACTGAAAACCGATCCCACTCCTTTGGAAAAATCAATAAGGCCACCAGGAGGATGGTTCGGTACATCACGTGCGACAAATCCCAGATGGGATCCGAAAGTCCATGCCCGAAGGTTACGATCACGAGGACCGATGCAAGCGCGTACAAGGCATAATCCCTTTTGAACCCAACCACCAGCAGAAATCCGGCTACAAGTTCGACGTAGGACGTGTAGTAAGCCGTGGCATGAATGATAAAATCAGGCAAGAGGTCTTTGTACGTGTCGTAGAAAAAGTCCATGCGGTAAACCTTTTCCACGCCCCAGGTGAACACCTTCCCGTATCCCTGCATGAGGAAGATAAATCCCAGAATCAGGCGGACGGTTGTGGCGGCTACTGTCTTGTTCAAGTTCATAGTGTGTCATTTTGAGAGGAATTGACTGGGGGGCTTACAAAGTAACTCTTATTCCACATTATGCAAAAAAGGCACACCTTAGTCTTCCCTCGATAATAATTACTATCTTATAACACTTGATTATTCCCATTCATCAATTTCGCATCTTATGAAAATCCAAAAGGTTCTTATCGCCAACCGGGGTGAAATTGCTATCCGAGTCTTCCGGGCTTGTGTAGAAATAGGGTTGAAAACTGTAGCGGTGTATACGCACGCAGACCGATATTCCCTGCATAGATACAAAGCGGATGAGTCGTACCAAATAGGCAAGGAAGGTGATCCATTGAAGCCGTACCTGGACATGGACCAAATTATCAATCTTGCCAAAAAGAAAAAAGTAGACGCCATCCACCCTGGCTATGGATTTCTTTCCGAAAACGCCACGTTCGCACGAAAATGTGAAGAGAACGGGATCGTCTGGATTGGCCCTAATCCCAAAGTCATGCAGCTGCTGGGGGACAAAGTATCCGCCAAAAAAATCGCTGCACAATGCGAGGTCCCCCTGATCGAAAGCAGTAAAAAGAGATTGACATCAGCCGCCATTGCTTTGGAGGAAGCCAGACGCATTGGATTTCCGGTAATGCTCAAGGCAGCTGCCGGCGGCGGTGGCCGTGGTATGCGCATCATCCGGGAAGCCGGCGAGGTCGAAAACACTTTTCAAGAGGCAGGGCGGGAAGCCCTCAATGCTTTCGGTGACGGCACGGTCTTTCTTGAAAAATATGTAGACGATCCAAAACATATTGAAATTCAGATTCTCGGTGACCGTTTCGGAAACCTCGTCCATTTGTTTGAACGGGACTGTTCTGTTCAGCGTCGATTTCAAAAAGTCATTGAAGTAGCTCCTTCCCTTGGGTTGACCCAGGAAGTAAGAAACAAGTTATACGGCTACGCGCTGAAGATTGGCAAAGCCGTTAACTATGACAATGCCGGAACTGTTGAGTTCCTCCTGGACAGAGATCACAATATTTACTTCATTGAAGTGAACCCTCGGATTCAGGTCGAGCATACGGTAACTGAAATGGTAACGGGCGTTGACTTGATTAAGGCTCAGATTTTTATAGCGGGAGACTATAAACTGTCAGACCAGCAAATAAAAATTCCTTCACAGGAATCCATCAAAACGACCGGCTACGCCGTGCAGTGCCGCATTACGACGGAAGATCCTGAAAATGATTTCAAACCAGACTATGGCACCATCACAACCCACCGGAGTCCTGGCGGTTTTGGCATTCGTCTGGATGCCGGAAGTCTGTACCAGGGAGCGGTGGTGAGTCCTTTCTTTGATTCCATGCTTGTGAAAATTTCCACTCATTCACGCACATTTGATGGCGCCTGCCGTAAAATGTTCCGGGCCCTGCGCGAATTCAGGGTACGTGGTGTTAAAACCAATATTCCCTATCTCGAAAACATCATCACCCATAGGGCTTTTCGAAACGGCGAAGTAACAGTCAATTTCATTCATACTCACAAAGAGCTGTTCAAGTTTAGCAAACGACTTGACAGGGCGACCAAGACTGTTACTTACCTTGGTGATGTCATTGTTAATGGCAACCCGGACGTCATGGTGATAGATAGAAAGCGGCATTTCAGGGTACCCGCTATTCCGGAATATGATCCGTATGCTGCATTTCCGGAAGGAACCAAAGACAAGCTCACTAGCTTGGGGCCTGATGCTTTTTGCTCATGGCTCCGAAAGGACAAAAGGATTCACTACACCGACACCACGCTGCGCGATGCTCATCAGTCGTTGCTTGCCACACGCATGCGCACCGTCGATATGGTACAGGTGGCAGAAAGTTTCGCGCGCCACCACCCTCAAACATTTAGCATGGAGGTCTGGGGTGGAGCGACGTTTGATGTATGCATGCGCTTCCTTCACGAAAATCCATGGAGTCGCCTTGAGGAAATCCGCTCAGCGGTACCTAATATTTTGCTTCAGATGCTCATCCGCGGAGCAAATGGTGTGGGCTACACGGCCTATCCCGACAACCTGATCGAATCCTTCGTTGAAAAATCGTGGGAAACCGGGGTCGATGTGTTCCGGATTTTCGATTCTCTGAACTGGTTCAAGAACATGGAGCCCTGCATCAAGTTCGTCAGAAAGAGGACAAATGGCATTGCCGAAGCTTCCATATGCTATACCGGCGACATCCTGGATCCCAGACGCAGCAAATACAACATCCCATATTATGTTGCGCTCGCCAAACAACTGGAAGATGCCGGCGCGCACATGCTCGCCATTAAGGACATGGCGGGATTGTTAAAGCCTTACGCGGCCACTGAATTGATTTCCGCTTTGCGCCAGGAAATAAACCTTCCGATACACTTACACACCCACGACACATCCTCTTTGCAATCTGCTACCTACCTCAAGGCTATTGAGGCTGATGTGGATGTAATTGATGTCGCACTTGGCGGACTGTCAGGTCTTACATCTCAGCCAAACTTCAACGCTATTGTTGAAATGATGAGAGGCCATAAGCGTGAACAGAAGTATGATATTAATTCCCTCAACGAGTTTTCAAACTACTTTGAAGTGGTAAGGGAATATTACTATCCTTTCGAATCCGGGTTGAAGTCAGGTACAGCCGAAGTCTTTCAACACGAGATTCCAGGAGGCCAGTACTCCAATCTGTTACCACAAGCCACAGCACTCGGCTTGCTCGACAAATTTGAACTGATCAAGAAGCGCTATGCCGACGTGAATGAGCTATTTGGAGATGTTGTGAAAGTGACGCCCAGCTCAAAGGTTGTGGGCGACATGGCTCTTTACATGGTGTCGAATAATCTGACAAACGCTGATATTTTCACCAAAGGGAGCACGCTATCTTTCCCAGAATCGGTGCAGTCATTCTTCCGGGGCGACCTTGGTCAACCAGTCGGTGGATTCGATAAGACCTTGCAGAAGATTATATTGAAAGACAAGGTGCCGTATACCAACCGACCCAACGCCCACCTGAAGCCGATCGACCTGGACGGTGAATTTACCGATTTCAAGAAGCAGTTTCACAACAAGTTCGATCGCGAGTTGCTGTTCACAGATTTTCTTTCATGGAAACTGTATCCCAAGGTCTTCGAAGAATGGTCCAGAAAGCGCATGGCCTATGGAGATGTCTCTAAAATTCCTACTAAGAATTTCTTTTATGGCATGGACATTCAGGAAGAAACGATTGTTGAAATCGCTGAAGGTAAGCGCATCATTGTGAAATTGCTTTCCGTTGGCCAGCCGAATGAAGACGGCATGCGCACGGTCTTCTTCAAAGTCAATGGGGAGACACGCAACATCGAGGTCCATGATCGCTCCCTGAAGATTACGAAAGTGGAGAACGTAAAGGTGGAAGCAGGCAACTCCAAACAAATTGGTGCGCCGCTCCAGGGTTTGCTTTCGAAAATTTTTGTAAAGAAAGGGCAAATCGTCAAAAAGAACCAGCCCTTGTTCGTTATTGAAGCCATGAAAATGGAAACCACTATCAGTGCAACCGATGCCTCCGAAATCAAGAATATCGTTCTAAAAGAGGCTTCCATGGTCAATACGGAAGACCTGGTATTGATATTAAGCTAAAAACCGACCGTCCGCTACTATCCTATGAGTTGGATAAAAACAATCAGATATGCTGAGGGGATTCAAGCCCGGGACCTTACCATTGATCAAAATGTCTCCGCGTTATTTCTCGATACTCATTTAAAAGTCTTTCATGCAATCCATCCTCTTTTGTGTAACCAATGATTTTTATGGCTCCTTTACTTGAACTCTTATTAGTTACCGGTGGCGTCATACAACTTACGTTCATTCCAGCTTTTTGCATTCCGTGAATGCTATTGGTAAAAAAATTAATATTTGACTCTTGACCACAAATTTCAAAGGTCTTTTTGGAGTCGTCCCTGATTATCTGCCAACATATTGAATACATAATTACTAAGTCAAAGTTGTAAGAATT
>JAYWDR010000310.1:0-13492 GCA_043779735.1 Cyclobacteriaceae bacterium
CCCGAGATGTACAGCGTTAGAATCTTGCAAGCATTTCTGGATTTTCTGCGAGAGCGGCCTTATCAGATTCATATCAAAATTGATACGGGAATGCATCGTTTGGGCTTTGAAGAGTCAGAAATTGATAAAGTCATTGAACTTCTTCAGGAGCATAAAAACGTCACGGTTGCCTCTGTCTTTTCTCACCTTTCCGCGGCGGACGAAAAATCTCATGATGACTTCTCATCAAGCCAGGCGCAGGCTTTTCTGCGAATAGCCGAGCGAATGGGAGAGGGGCTTGGCTATCAACCTTTGCGTCATTTGCTGAATTCACCCGGAATTCTGAGACATCCACAGTTTCAATTTGACATGGTTCGGCTTGGAATCGGATTGTATGGCGTTGACCCTGCGGATGAAGGGAATAAGGAACTGAAGCCAGTGGTCGCCCTGAAGACTGTCATTTCACAAATCAAAAATATTAAGGCGGGTGAAACAATCGGCTATGGAAGAAGTGCCAAAGCAGAAACAAATATGACAATTGCCACACTCGCCATCGGCTATGCAGATGGCTACAGCCGAAACTTCAGCAAAGGAAAAGGGAAAGTAATGATCCATGGGGTACTTGCCCCTGTCGTAGGCAATGTGTGCATGGATATGACCATGGTGGATATTACCAATATCTCTGCACGCGAAGGAGATGAAGCCATCATTTTCGGGCCCGGATTGCCCATTCAACAAGTTGCCGGTTGGATTGACACAATCCCGTACGAATTATTGACCAATACGAGTGAACGAGTGAAACGAGTCTTCTTCGCAGAGTCTATTTGACTTCAATCAGTCTTCAAGTTCTACGTATCAGAGTGTTAATTGTACTTCACATAATGGTCCCACTTTTCCATTACTTCCATAAAATCCTTAGGAAGCTCTGAATCAAATTGGACGAATTTTTTTGTGGCAGGATGCACAAATCCAAGAGTCTTTGCGTGCAAGGCCTGGCGCGGGATAATTTTGAAACAATTGTCTACAAATTGACGGTACTTTGAAAAAGTGGTCCCCTTGAGCACCTGGTCACCACCATACAAAGCATCATTAAAAAGAGGATGCCCCAGGTATTTCATGTGCGCCCGGATTTGATGCGTGCGTCCCGTTTCCAGCTTGCATTCCACCAATGACACATATCGCAGGGTCTTCAACATTTTGTAATGTGTAATGGCTGTGCGTCCATAATCACCATCTGGAAACGCTGTGGTGATGCGGCGGTCCTTGAGACCTCTGCCAACGTTTACATTAATTGTACCCGAAGCTTGTAAGGGTTCCCCCCACACAAGGGCCCAATAGGTCCTCTCGATGGTGTGATCAAAAAACTGCTTGGCAAGCTGGGTAAGCGCTGTTTCGGTTTTAGCGATCACAACGAGTCCAGAAGTATCCTTATCAATGCGATGGACAAGGCCAGGTCTGCCGTCGTTGCCTGGCATTTGAGGCAGGTTTTGAAAATGATAGGCCAATGCGTTCACCAACGTCCCAGTCCAGTTTTGAAACGCCGGATGCACGACCATTCCTGCTGATTTGTTGACTACCAGGAGATGCTCATCCTCAAAAACAATATTCAATGGAATGTTCTCCGGCTTGACATCCGTATCGCGTGGTGGCTCCGGGAAAGATACCGTGATCACATCCCCAGGGTGAATTTTATGATTGGGTTTGATGATTTTGTCATTGACTTTGACAAAGCCATTGTGGATTCCGTCCTGAATTTTGGTACGTGTAACATTGTACAAGCGGTCCATCAAAAACTTATCAACCCGCAACAAGCCCTGGCCTCCATCCACTACAATTCGATGGTGTTCGAACAATTCGTCGTCCTGGTCGCTGTCTAAGTCAACTTCTCCATTTTTCACGGGGCTAAAGTAGGAAGAAGGCGGCAGACCAGCTTCATTTTTCGGGCTTGCCTTGGGTACCTCAATTCTAAGTTGACAACCTTATAAAAGGCACCCATCCCTCCCACAGGAGTAGCTGATTCCATAGAGCTTTTCAGGGTCTGGGTCATGCAAGAATTCATGCGGCTAAGGAAAGTAAAAATGAATACGAGCTTTTTCATAGTGAAACATATATCTCGATGTCAGTGATTCAAAAGCAAATTGACTGTCCATATTTAGTAACCTCAGTGATCAATCAAAGTTATGAAAATGTGCTAGGAAAACATTGTTCAAAAACTCATCTTGCTGTGTATGGAAAGAAGATTATTCCTTTTCCTGGCCTCATTTCTATTTACCCATTGTGGAACACCACAAACAAACGAATCAATTTTTGAAAAAGGTGTTGCGGTGGGTGTCAACAAAAACAAAAGACTTGAAGAAGCTTCGGGGCTGGCAGCCAGCAGTCGAAATCCGGGTCATTTTTGGTCACACAATGATGGAGGTCATCCTGCTGAAATTTTCCTGATGGATGAAAGGGCGGTTACCCGAAGAGTTTTTACTCTTTCAACAATAGTGAACCGAGATTGGGAAGACATTGCACGCGGTCCTGGCCCCGAAGAAAACACTTCCTATCTGTATGTTGGTGACATCGGCGATAATTTATCTCGTTACCCGCTTAAATACATTTATCGATTGAAAGAGCCGTCTCTCGAACAGCCCGAGGAAATCACCGAAGTAGATACCCTTGTGATCAAACTCGAAGTTGGAGCCCTGGACACCGAAGCCCTGCTGTGTGATCCTATAAGTAAAAACCTATATCTTATTTCCAAACGGGAAAAAAGTGTACGGGTCTTTGAAATTGCTTATCCCCTTACTGACGACACGCTCGTCGCAAAAAACGTTTGCACCATCCCCGTGAAAAATATTACTGGTGGTGATGTCTCGCCTGACGGAAATGAAGTGTTGTTGAAGAACTATGAAAAAATCTACTATTGGAGGAAAATAGGAAATGAAACGCTGGTCGATTTATTGAAGACTCCGCCCACCGAACTTCCCTATGACCGTGAGCAGCAAGGCGAAGGAATCTCCTGGGCGTACGATGGCTCGGGTTTTTATACACTGGGAGAGAACGCCAAAGGGGAAAGGGCAAAACTGCTTTTCTACAAGAGAAAGCAACAAAAAACGAATCCATAAGCCCTGAAGGCAGGACGTCAGATTCCAGTTTCAATTATTCCGGTTCCGGAATCCGGGATCAAGACCTTTCACTTCTGTCGTTTCGCCAATTCATTGACAAACCGCACCAAGCTCTGAGTCTTTCCACTTTCCGATAATTGCTGAATCCCTGCAAATCCCTCTTTGAAATATCCCTGGATCTTATTTTCTGTAAGTGAGTGAATTCCAAGCCTATCATATATCGCTGATACCGCAGCCACTTTCTTTCTCTTGTCAAATTTCTTCACAGCAAGCCATTTCTGAAGTTCTTTTCTATCATGACCCTTCGCTTTCTGAAGGGCTTTGATCAACAAAAACGTTCTTTTATTGGCAATGATGTCGCCGCCTACCTGCTTGCCAAATTTCCTTTTATCAGCGTACACATCCAATAAATCATCTTTCAACTGAAACCCAATACCCAGGTTGATGCCCACTTCACGCAACAGTTTTTGATCTGTCACTGGGGCATCCGCAAGCACGGCCCCTAATTCAAGAGAGAATCCGAGAAGGACCCCTGTTTTGAGGCGGATCATGGAAAGGTACTGGTCCTCCGTGACTTTTCTCTTCGATTCAAATTCCATGTCCCATTGCTGACCTTCACAGACACCAGCGGCACACTCGCATAATAGTGCCAGCACTTCTTTTAATTTTTTTTGCTCCAGCCCAAGAAACAAATCGTACACTTTCACAAGCATCACATCGCCAGAGAGGATGGCGGTGTTGACATCCCACTTCTCATGGACTGTAGCCTTCCCTCTACGCAAGGGCGCCCGGTCCATGATGTCATCGTGCATAAGGGTGAAATTGTGAAAGGCCTCCACAGCCATTGCATAGCGAAGTATGCTTGCTGAGTTTTCTTTATACAAGGAATACGAAAGCATGGTCAGCAAAGGACGCAGTCTTTTCCCGCCGAGAGCCATGATATAACGAATGGGCTCATACAGCGAAGCGGGCTGGGAGCCAAACCGGTGCTTTCGGATTTCCGATTCAATTAAAGTAAGATACTGATCCATCCTGCTACTTGTGTCGCTTGCGGTTGGGGCTCGGGCGATCCTCAGGAACAAATTCTCCCGGTGTGCTTTCGAAGGCCAAATCTATGGTACGACGGTCGATGTCAGTCTTTTTTACACGAACCTCCACCTCATCACCCAGCCGGTAAATCTTCTTTCTCCTGCGGCCAATAACCCGGTAATTTTTTTCTTCAAATTCATAAAAATCATCTTTCATGTCCGCTAATCGCACCATGCCCTCGCATTTGGTTTCGATGATCTCAACGAAAATGCCGAAGTCTGTTACCCCCGTAATGATGCCAGCATAGAGCTTGTCCGCTGCAAGGCTCATAAACTCCACTTGTTTGTATTTGATAGAGGCACGTTCTGCATCGGCTGCCCTCTTTTCCCGTTCAGAGGAGTGAACGCACTTGGTTTCGTATTCAGTCTTGCTTATCGCTTTCCCGCTATCCAAATAGTGTTGCAAGAGCCTGTGCACCATCATGTCAGGATATCGGCGAATGGGGGAAGTGAAGTGGGTATAGTGATCAAAGGCCAAACCAAAATGCCCCTTGGCATCTGTGGTGTACTTGGCTTTGGCCATAGCACGGACAGCCAGAGACTGCAACACATTTTGTTCGGGTTTGCCTTCAATCTCGTCCATCAGTTTATTGAGTGACCGTGAAACAGCATTCTCTTCGGTGTGCAGGGTATGCCCGAACTGCTTGGCAAATTGTGCAAAGTCGCTGACCTTTTCAGGATTCGGAAAATCATGGGTCCGGTATACAAACGTGTTTTTCTCTGCGCCCTTCTTGAGCTTGTATATGAAGGTCGCAACCGATTTGTTGGCGAGCAGCATAAATTCCTCAATAAGTTTGTGGGCGTCTTTGCGAATCTTGGGAACTACAGCAAGAGGCTTTCCCCTTTCATCCAGTTTAAACTTCACCTCTGTTGTTTCAAAATTGACAGCACCCCTTACAAAGCGTTCCTTACGAAGCGTGATGGCCAATTCATTCAGAATTTTCAGCTCCTGGAAAAATTTCCCTTTTCCGGATTCAATGACCATCTGTGCTTGCTCATAGGAGAAGCGATGATCTGAGTGGATCACTGTTCGGCCAAACCATTCTTTATTTACATGCCCTTTGTTATCTACTTCAAACACGGCCGCAAACGTCAACTTGGTTTCATCAGGGCGCAATGAGCAAAGTCCGTTGGATAATCTCTCTGGAAGCATGGGCACCGTTCGATCTACCAGGTATACAGAGGTAGCCCTATCAAAGGCATCCTCATCCAATATCGTGCCCGGTATGACATAATGGGTGACATCGGCAATGTGCACACCTACTTCAAATAGCCCGCTATCAAGTTTTCGAAAGGAGATCGCATCATCAAAGTCCTTGGCATCTTCCGGGTCAATTGTAAATGTCAGCACCTCACGGAAGTCCCAGCGCTTTTTGATTTCTTCTGTAGAAATTTTATCATCAATCCTTTCCGATTCTTGCAACACATTTTCAGGGAAGCGGAAAGGCAAATCAAATTCCGCCATGATGGAGTGAATCTCAGCCTCATTCTCACCAGTCTTACCCAGCACTTCAATAACTTTTGCCTCCGGACTCTTGTCCCCATCACCCCATCGCGTAACTTCAAACAAGACCTTGTCATTATTTCTTGCTTCCGCGACATTTTCCTGGTAGATGAAAAAATCCTGGTAGATTTTCTTGAAATCCGGCACCACAAAAGCAAATCGATTCGGTGCCACTTCGAGTCGACCTACAAATCGTGTGCGGTTGCGTTTCACGATTTCTGTCACTTTCCCTTCTGGCTTTTCGCCAGGCCTGTGGCTAATCACAGAAACCCTGACCGTGTCACCATGCAAGGCGGTCTCGAGATCGCGAGTCCGCACATAAATATCTTGCTCAGCTCCCGTGTTCACGTAAGCAAACCGTGGATTGACGTGATCCACCACTCCTTCCAATGTGTCGATCTTTTTTGTTGACGTGTAACTGCCATCTGCCAGTTGGCGGATTTTACCAGACTCCTCCAGCTCCTCCAGCAAGGCAAAAAGCTGTTGATTTACCGTTTTGTTTTTTGGGCCAATTTCTCCCGCTACCTGCTTGAAGTTAAATGAGGCGCCCGGGCTTTCATTAAAAAAGGAAAGTACTGCGTGTCGCAATGATTTACCTTCTTCCTTCTGTTTTTTTTTCTTGTGCTCTTTGAATTTCTTTTTAGACATATACTTTTTCCAACAGCAGTATCCTGCGAAGGTAATTTTAGACGTGAATAATATTTTCTGCCGGCATCAATGCAAGACCTTTCAATTTTAAGAAAAGCTGTGCAACGGCTACGACATCCCCCACACAGTATTCTGCAATTTTCTTTATGTCTTTTTCCTGGTAATAAACATGGTTGACTTTGGATCCATCCAACTCTCCTTTGCTGGTGGGGATATTAAAAATTGCAGCCAATAAGTCAAGAGAAGTATAATGCTTGTAGTCTCCAAATTTCCACATCTCCATCGTATCCAGGTGAGGGATATCCCATGATTTCTTGCCTGAAAGGTTTAGCGTTGATGGAAGGGCGATGCCGTTTACCAACATTCTGCGGCTAAGATACGGGAAGTCAAATTCTTTGCCATTATGGGCACAGAGCTTAAGCTGGGTTGTATCCATTTTCTCCAGTGCCATTACAAAATCCACAAGTAGACGTCCCTCATCATGACTGGCAAAATACTTTGTCTTAAGTCCGCGGTCTCCCTTTTCATTCTCGGTAAGCTTGCCGATGGCTATCACAATGATTTTGCCGAACTCTGCATAGATGCCAGCACGCTCATGGAAAAGATCTTCATCGGTCTGCCCGTCTTCGCGCTGCCTGAAGAAATTGGCTTTGCGCGCCCATTGAACTTTTATTCTTTCGTCAAGTGAAGCATAACGGTCTGTGGAGGCCACCGTTTCGATGTCTAGAAACAGTATATTCTTGAAATCTTCCATTATCGTGCAAGGTAATTTAAAACGAGTTTAGAAAATTCCTCTGGTTTTTCCGCCTGCACCCAATGTCCGGTTTCCATGATTGAAAATTCAGCTCTTGGAAAAATGGTTTTAATTAGCTCCTCATCCCCTTTCTCATAATAATCTGACCGGCCCCCTTTGATAAAAAGGGCCGAGCCATCGTACGTCCCAGGAAACAGCATGCCCGCTCCCATCGCTTCAATATTCCTTTCTATGGCATCAATATTGATCCTCCACTCAAAACCTCCTTGATCCTTTCGGACCAGGCTTTTCAATAAAAACTGCCGTACACCCGGTTCCGGTACAAAAGCGGAAAGAATTTGGTCCGCCTCAGCCCGGGATGAAATACCATTGAGCGGCACTGCCTTCAATCCCTCGAGGATGGCATCATGGTGCACAGGATAACGCTTTGGCACAATATCAACGACAATTAGCTTTCGAACGTGCTCTGGATGGCGTACCGCAAAATTCATGGCCACCTTCCCACCCATTGAATGGCCCAAAATGACAACTTGCTGAGTCTCGTGCTCCAGGGTAAAATACCGCAAATCCTCTGTCAGGAGCTTGTAATCAAAATCATCGCTATGGGGTGATTGGCCATGATTGCGCTGGTCCACAACAAATACTGTAAACCTATCCGCAAAAACTTTGGCCAGAGAATACCAATTGTCTGAGGAGCCGAACAATCCATGCAGGATGACGAGCGGGGGGCCCTGGCCGGATTGTCGGTAAAATAACTTCATGCCTCCAAAGCTACTCATCCTGCCGGAACGAATCGCGATCCGTATATTTGGCATTTGGTTTCTATGAAAATGACCGACGGGACTTTTGGGTTGCAAGGAATTTCATTTGATCATCTGGCGAATGAATTTGGGACACCACTCTACATTTATGATGCTGCTAAAATTGTCTCGCAGGTACAATCTTTGAAGGATGCCTTTGCCGCAGCCGATGTAAAAATAAAATACGCTGCCAAGGCACTCACCAATATCTCCATCCTTAAACTGATGAAGAAAAGTGGTATTGGTGTGGATGTCGTCTCTATACAAGAGGTCCAGATCGCGGGTATGGCAGGTTTCGCACCAGGGGAAATAATGTTTACTCCCAATGGGGTTGACTTTGAAGAGATCACACAAGGAGTGGACCTTGCACTCAATATCAATCTTGACAATCTTTCAGTATTGGAAAAATTTGGAGCAAAATACGGGAGCACCTATCCGTGTGGTCTTCGGCTCAATCCTAATATTCTAGCAGGTGGCAACCTAAAAATTTCCACGGGCCACAGCAATTCAAAATTCGGAATTTCAATTCAACAGATGCCAGCCATCAGACAGTTGGTTAACAAATATAACCTGGTTGTCACTGGTCTTCACATTCACACTGGATCCGAGATCATCGATATCGATGTCTTTCTGAAAATGGCCGAACTGCTTTTTGGCCTGGCCCCGGATTTTCCATCCCTGAAGTTCCTCGATTTTGGCGGCGGGTTCAAAGTGGCCTATAAAGAAGGGGACCCAGCTACCGACGTAGGGCAGCTCAGCGCAAAGCTTACTAAATTATTTGAAGACTTCCATCAGGTGCATGGCACGAAATTGGAGTTGTGGATTGAACCCGGTAAATATTTAGTGAGTGAGGCGGGGAACTTACTTGTGAAAGCCAATGTGGTGAAGCCAACTCCTACCGTTACATTCGTGGGAGTCAATTCAGGCCTCAACCATCTCATCCGTCCCATGATGTATGATGCCTATCATGAAATTCTGAACGTTTCTAATCCTGGAGGAGCACAAAAAACATATACCGTGGTTGGAAATATCTGTGAGACCGACACCCTGGGCACAGACCGTAACCTCAGTGAGGTACGTGAAGGCGATTTGCTGGTAATCAAGAATGCCGGTGCCTATGGCTACTCAATGGCTTCCAATTACAACTCACGCTTTCGGCCTGCAGAAGTACTCATCCTTGATGGAAAAGCAAGATTGATCCGTGAACGCGATACGCTGGAAAAGATACTCCAGGGACAGATCGATATTTTCTGATGGTCTATGACCTGATTGTTGTCGGTGGTGGGGCCGCTGGTTTTTTCGCAGCCATAGAGGCTGCCACTCAAAACAAAACACTGCGAATTCTTATTCTTGAAAAATCCAGCAAGTTGTTATCAAAGGTTCGGGTTTCCGGTGGTGGACGGTGTAATGTGACGCACCATTGCTTCGAACCAACCCTGCTCTCAAAACACTATCCGCGTGGACAAAAGGAATTCAAACATCTCTTCAGAATTTTTCAGGCATCCGACACGGTTAGGTGGTTTGGTCAAAGAGGAGTTGAACTAATAACCGAAGAAGACGGCAGGATGTTTCCTGCAACAGAGCAGTCACAAACAATCATTGATTGCTTTTTACATGAAGCTAAAAAGTCAGGAATTGAAATCCTCATGTCTACAGAAGCAATTCGTACTGAAAAGATAGGTGAGGTTTTTTCAATCATATCAAAGGACGGCAAGAAATTCTCCTCCAAAAAATTGTTGATTGCGATGGGAGGTCATCCTCAGGCCTCTGCTTATGAGTGGTTAGAGTCAATGGGCCATTCCATTCAGTCACCCATTCCATCTCTATTTACTTTCAACGATGCTTCAAAGGAATTTACCGACCTGATGGGGGTTGCGGTACAAGACGCAGAGGTAAAAATCGCAGGCACAAAATTTTCCACCCGTGGCCCGGTATTGATCACCCATTGGGGCCTAAGCGGACCCGCCGTCATTCGGTTGTCAGCCTGGGCGGCCAGGCATCTTCACGAGGTACAATACCAGTTCACCGCCCTGGTCAATTGGACAGGAGATCAAAGCGAAGAGTCCGTCAGAATTCTATTCAAAGAGAAGAGCCTGAGTAAAGGCTCCAAGAGAATCTCTTCGCAACCACTTTTTCGCATCCCCCACCGTCTGTGGGCTAGACTTTGCGATAGGGCCGAGGTTTCGGATAAAATGGTGTGGGCGGAGGCCCCCGCCAAGGCACTTAACCGCATAGTGGAATTCCTGATTCGCTGCCCTTTCAAAATCATGGGAAAGACAACCTTTAAGGAAGAGTTTGTTACCTGTGGAGGGGTTGCTCTGGAGGAAATTGAGGTTAATACAATGCAAAGTAAAATGGTAGAGGGGCTCTACTTTGCGGGCGAAGTGCTGAACATGGATGGCGAAACGGGAGGATTTAATTTTCAGGCCGCCTGGACTACGGCCTATCTAGCCGCTTCTGACATCTCCCATAAATAAAAAAGCCCTCATCGAATCGAGGGCTTTAATGTGGTGACGGAGGGAATTGAACCCCCGACACAAGGATTTTCAGTCCTTTGCTCTACCAACTGAGCTACGTCACCGGAGAATTGGCCTGCTTTTTCACAGACGGGGCACAAAAGTATATAAATTTAGAAATGCTGCAAATTCTGCCTTCCGCCACCTGACTGAGTGATTTTAGGGAATTTGTTGGTTACTTTGAATTCATGATCTCTTAACTATGGCCATCCTTCAACAAGTCATCTTTCTGGTAGTCCTTGGCATCGCCGGATTTTTTGTTCGCAGGCGAGTAATGGCAATCCGGCGCAACATTCGCCTGGGGAAGCAACTTGCCATTGTGGATCACAAAGGGGAGCGGCTCAAAAACATGCTGCTCGTTGCGCTCGGGCAAAAGAAAATGTTCAAACGACTAATCCCAGCCACTCTACACTTCTTCATTTATGCCGGCTTTCTTATCATCAACCTCGAAGTACTTGAGTTTATCATCGATGGGCTTTCAGGCACACACCGGATTTTTGCGCCGTATCTCGGTGGCTTCTACAATGCGTTAATGAATCTCTTTGAGTTTCTTGCTGTAGCGGTATTGTTATCATGTATTGTTTTTCTGATCAGAAGAAATGCTTTGAAAGTCCCTCGTTTCTGGTCGGCTGAAATGACGCGCTGGCCACGTCTGGATGCCAATCTCATTCTCACCATTGAAATTGTGTTGATGGCTGCCATACTTACCATGAATGCGAGTGATCAGATTTTGCAAACACAAAACAGTCATTATACGCCAACAGGTCATCTATTCTTTAGTTCGTTCCTTATTCCAGCACTTCAACACATCAACATCGCCACCCTTGAGTTGCTAGAGCGCTCTGCCTGGTGGTTTCATATTGTTGGCATATTGGGATTCGCCGTATACATCACCTACTCCAAGCATCTGCATATTTTTATGGCATTTGTGAATACCTACTACGCCAAACTGGAAGCCAAGGGACACATCAACAACATGCCGGTGGTGACACGGGAAGCAAAATCAATGCTGGGCTTGACGCAGCCTGAAACAACTTCACCCGCTGAGCCAGGCAGGTTTGGAGCTAAAGACATCAATGATCTATCGTGGAATAACCTTGTAGCGGCCTATGCCTGCACGGAATGTGGAAGGTGCACTTCCGAATGCCCAGCCAACCTTACCGGTAAAAAGCTATCACCACGCAAAATCATGATGGATGTGCGTGACAGAATGGAAGAGGTAGGGAACAGTCTTGAAAAAGGCGGGCCAGGACTAAATGATGGGAAGTCTCTTTTGGGAGACTACATCACTAAAGAAGAAATCAATGCCTGCACAAGCTGCAACGCCTGTGTGGAGGCCTGTCCCGTGATGATTAACCCCCTGGAAATTATTCTGGAAGTGCGACGCTACGTATCGATGGAGGAGTCCGGTGCCCCGGCCCAGTGGAATTCAATGTTTCAAAACATTGAAACCAGTTTTGCTCCCTGGAAGTTTTCACCTGCCGATCGTTTTAATTGGTCGAAAGAATAAGATTTACTGACCTAATTCAGATATGAAAACCTTATACGATCCATCTTCTCTTCAGGAAATCCTGGGACGTATTGAAAAGATAACGATACAAAATCGGAAGGAATGGGGGAACATGGACGTGGCTCAAATGCTGGCCCACGCTGGAAACGCCCTTGAAATGGC
Organism: Cyclobacteriaceae bacterium; assembly: GCA_043779735.1. Classification (GTDB taxonomy): domain Bacteria; phylum Bacteroidota; class Bacteroidia; order Cytophagales; family Cyclobacteriaceae; genus ELB16-189. The sequence continues at coordinate 12,072 of JAYWDR010000310.1, forward strand.
AATGGGGAAAATCAATCCTCCACGTGCGTTGATTGGCAAGCTAATTGGCGGCTTTCTAAAAACCATGTACACCGACGAAAAACCATTTTCAAGGGACAGCCCTACGAGTGAAGATATCAAAGTAACAGGGCCTCGCGATTTCAGTCTTGAAAAAGCACGGTTGCTCACACTTGCAAAACAATTTTCTGTGGCTGGTGAAGCCGGCTGCACAACGCATCCTCATCCATTCTTTGGAAAATTAACACCGGCCCAATGGAGCCGTGGAATGTTTAAACATCTTGACCACCACCTCCGGCAGTTTGGAGCCTGAGGGAAACTAATATCGATTAATCATGAATGTACCAACATTGGCCGAATTGACTGCGAAAGGTGAATCACCCGAAGTTCTGTTTTGGGTTGGGTGCGCGGGCTCCTTCGATGACAGGGCCAAGCGTGTCACCAAGGCATTTGTAAAAATTTTGAACGCTGTAGGGACTAAATTTGCTGTACTGGGAGTGGAAGAAACCTGCACCGGCGATCCTGCGCGCAGGGCAGGCAATGAATTTCTCTTTCAAATGCAGGCCATGAACAATATTGCGGTGCTGAATGGTTATAACGTTAAAAAAATTGTAACCACCTGCCCTCATTGCTTTAATACACTAAAAAATGAGTATCCTGAACTGGGTGGCCACTATGAGGTAATCCATCATACAACATTCATTAACCAACTCATCAGCGAAGGCAAAATAAAAATAAAAGAAGGTGGCAGCTATCAGGGGAAAAAAATTACGTATCACGATTCCTGCTACCTGGGTCGCGCCAACAACATTTACGAATCCCCCCGGGCCGTACTCGAAGCGCTGGATGCAGACCTGGTGGAAATGAAGCGCTGCCGAAGCACAGGACTTTGTTGCGGTGCGGGTGGCGCACAAATGTTTAAAGAACCTGAAAAGGGTAACAAGGACATCAATATTGAGCGAACCGAAGATGCCCTGGCCACGGGCGCTACGACCATTGCGGTAGCGTGTCCCTTTTGTATGACTATGATGAGTGATGGCGTTAAGAACAAAGAGAAAGAAGGCAACATAAACGTGAAAGATCTTGCCGAACTGGTGGCTGAAACGCAGGGACTATAAATCAATGAAGACAGCAACTTACGGGAGATGGACGCTCCTGTTTCTATTGGCAGCTTGTTCGCAAGAACAAAAATCCACGAAGAAATTTTATGACTTTGACGGGCTTATTGATGAGCAAATCAGTCAATTGAGTCAGCGCATGCGCGTGTTAGACAAAGTAGCACAAATGAGCACCACACATTCAGATACCACATTTCTTCCAACGGTGAATGGATGGGAATCCGAATTAGAAATCTTCAGACAGTTGGAGACAATTAACAAACCGACGTTCCAAAATGCCTACCGGATAACAGATCCAGTTGAAGA
>JAYWDR010000311.1:0-4953 GCA_043779735.1 Cyclobacteriaceae bacterium
GCTGACAACAACAGTAACAAAAAGTGACATCAATGAGCAAATGGTTACTATTAACAGGTATCCTTTTAATCTAACGGCCAATGCTACTTCAACCGGTAATGCCAAAGGAATCTATATGCTTAACCAGAAGAACATCTTCGCCACGCCGATAGAAACCTACTCCTATAAAGATTCTCTTGGGAGACAGCTTGTAACTTCCGGCCAGGTGACCACCTTCCGTGAAAACAGCGCCAACACGAATTACGTGGTGCCTGATCAGATTTATTTATGGGAGTCTGCAGTACCGGTTCTAAAGTCCACGTACGTGCCAGTTGCTATTAATGGTACCAACTCAGGCATTACCATGGACCCGAAATTTGCACAGCGGATCAATATGTTAAGCTATGATGATGCAGGGAATATACTCAGCGTGGCTAAAAGCAATGATATAATAGTTACTTATGTGTATGGTTACAATAAAACGCTGCCGGTGGCCGAGGTAATGAATGCCGGAGTAACGGAAGTATTTTATGATGGGTTTGAAAATTTGCCTAGTGGTACAGTTGTTCCTCACACGGGTAGTGGCTGCCTGAATTCTCCAACTTACGCTACTGTATTCACCGTGCCGAATGGCCGGGCTTATATAATTGAGTACTGGTATTATGATGGCATTGTGTGGAAATTCAAGGTTCAAACATTTACAAATGGCCTTATTATACATGATACTGCCATTGCTTATGATGATGTTCGCATTTATCCCAAAGACGCCCAGATGAAGACCTATACCTATGATCCCGTGCTGGGGATGACCTCCTCAATCAATGAAAGCGCGCAGACTTACAAATATGAGTATGACGCCTTTGGAAGGTTGGCCGTTATCAGAAATGAAAAAGGAAACATTGAGAAACAATACGCGTACCACTATAAATTATATTGATGCGCTCCTGTTTACCTAATAAATATTTATTCCGGATGACGTGCTGTATCAGATTTTTATCCATTGTGATAGGCTTGATACTTATTTTGCCGGGCCGGGCAATTTCACAAATAAATTTTGTTAAGGTATTTGACGAAAGGTATTACGAATATATGACCAATATTATCCAGACCCGAAGTAACCATTTTTTGATGTCCGGGATTGAAGTTGAGAAGGGCGATGTTTTTGCCTATGTGATAAAGGCGGATAGCAAAGGAAATCTTGTGTGGGCTAAAAGAATTGGGCCGGTTTATCGTGGCCTACCAGGCATAAATTCTAAAATGATAGAAATTTCCGATGGATTTATATTCCTTTCAAGTGTTTTTCAGTCAGGGCACCCGGTGCTTTATAAAATTGACGAGGAAGGGAATGTGATTTGGGCAAGGGCTCTAAACGGTCCGCCAGGTTATTATCCATTATCAATGGCCCATTGTGCGGATGGTGGTTTTATAATTGCAGGAGCGCATACAACCAAAGAATATTTTCACAATGATATTAAAGGGTCTCTTTATGAAATTACCCTTATAAAGACAGATGCGGCTGGCAATGAACAATGGCAGCGTAACTACGGTGCTGTAGATCAGGATGTATTTGCTTCATCTGTGTTGGAATGTTCTGATGGCGGTTTTATGGTTGCCGGAAGCACTACGGAGGGGAGTTCAATAGACATATTTCTTGAAAACATTCTCGTTTTTAAAACTGACGCGACCGGGAATGTATTGTTCAGAAAAATAGTTGGCGGAGAGGAACAGAATATTGCTTTAAGGATGATCAGGACAATGGATGGCAAGTATGTTATCTCAGTTGCCGAAAACACTTCTAACTATCTCAGCATGATGAAATTCACAGAAGCGGGTGAAGTAATCTGGTATAAGCAAGTGATTGGTCCACAAGCAGGAATTGCAAATACATTAGCAATGCTTCATAATGGAGACTTTGTTCTCTCAGGTGAATCACAAAAAGAAATTGGTCAGGTGACGGTGTGGATTGTATCTTCAGAAGGAAATTTAATAAAAGAAACAGAGCATGTAATTGCTGCAGGTAAGCCAGGCAGGAGCGATGGTATTACCGTGGCGTCAGATGGCGATCCGGTTTTAACTGGTTCATTTGATTATTTACATTCTTTCATTATGAAGATTGGGGCCGATGGCTGCCTGATGAAGGACATCAGTCTTGGAGACGATAAGGAGAGCTGCGGGGAAGAAGTTTTGTTGAAAGTAACAAAAGGTTTTACCTCCTATCAATGGAGCACCGGCGCTCAATCTGATTCAATTTCAGCAAATAAATCGGGTACGTATGTTGTGACCGTTGAAAATGAAGACCACTGTTTTCGGAAGGACAGCGTTCAGGTCACATTCAAAAATTGCATACTCCGTGACAACTGTAAAAAACTGGTTTACAATGCAGAAGATTTATTTGTGCCCAATGTCATTACCCCAAACGAGGATGATAAAAACGAATACTTTAAGGTAGGCGATAATATCCTGGGCAGCGCTCTCAATGTGTTCAACCGGTACGGCTCGTTGGTTTATCACAGCGACAAGTATAATAATGATTGGAATGGGGGAGACCTAAGTACGGGCATCTATTATTATGTTATTCAGAACACCTGCTTTAGCAAACCGATCAAGGGTAATTTATCCATTGTCCGATGAGATTATTAATATTTAACGAAACAAAGTTGAACTGCCTTTCATTTATTACCACCCCAAATATTAAAAGACCATGAAGAAAATCTTTCAAGTTCATCATGCGTCTAAACTTCGTGGCCTGAAGTTCATATCGGTTTTAATAGTTGGATTGTTGCTTGCCGCAGGCAAGGGATATTCACAAACAGTTCAAATGGTGACCGGATCACCCTGTGTGGGCAGCGACATTGTTTTTGTTCTTGGAGGTAATTGTACGGGTGCATCATGGTCAGTAAACGGAGGGACCATTACTTCCGGTCAGGGCACTACTTCAATACATGTTACCTGGAGCACGCCAAATACCTACAATGTATCTGCGTATTCGTCTTGCGATGGTGGATCTTCTCAGGATTACTACTTGTCGCCGCCGATCACGATTTCTTCCGCTGTTGCCCCATCTGCTTCCAATGCCGGGCCTGACCAGGTTGGGGCTGCCACTTGCGGGCTTTCAAGTGTTACGCTGGCGGCAAACACTCCCTCCATAGGCACAGGAAGCTGGTGTGTACAGATTGGCGCTGGAGGAACCTTTGGAAATGTATCAAGTCCGACGTCAACATTCACCGGCACGGGAGGCATAGCCTATGTTTTAAGATGGACAATTAGCAATGGCATTTGTACAAACCCAACAATTGATGATGTTAACGTCACTATCAACCAGAATCCTACTGCCGCCAATGCCGGACCAGATCAAAACCTCTGCGGTGTCACAAACGCCACACTCGCTGGCAATTCGCCAACGGTTGGCACAGGAAGCTGGAGCATAGTCAGCGGGGCCGGAGGTTCTCTCGGTGCAGCATCAAGTCCCACTTCAACATTCAACGGCACAGCAGGCACAACTTACACTTTGAGGTGGACTACCAGCAACAGTCCCTGTACCGCATCAACAGACGATGTGAATGTCACTTTTTCTACAACGGCTACCTACACGGTACAATTCAATGCCCCGGGTTTAATTTGTTCCGGGACACCAACAATCACTCCCTTTGTTAACGTGAGCGGACCGCATGGGAACCTGACGTATCGATGGTTTATCAATGGCGCTCCCCAATCGGGTGGGAGTTCATTGGACATTGCGGCAACACAAGGCAACACAGTGTATTGTGAAGTGACTTCCGATGGATGTTTTACCTCACCAGTTAATTCATCACCTGTTTATACAATAAATATTACCGCCTCCATTGATCCGGTTATTTCAATACAAGACCTTGTTCATCCGCCCCTCATCTATTGTCCGGGAGAAACAATGACACTTACCGCCACTAGTTCTTACATCACCGGAGGCTCAACCTTTGTATGGAAAGTCAACGGAAATCAATTTTCAACAACCAATCCCGCTACTTTGTTGACGAGCGCCACCTTGGGCCCGAATGTTTTTTATACCGGCAGTGTAGTGACCGTCGATGTAACGGGCCTTTCCGGCATCTGTCTCCTGACAACATCAAAAACCGGCACCACTGCAGGCACCGGGCGTGATGTTTCCGCGATTCCTAACGCCGCAGCTTCAGGTCAGGCTATTTGCAGCGGCACCACAACTTCTATCACTATCACCAATCCAAATGCAGTTTCCGGAACTACCTATACATGGGTACCTACTACAATAACCAACGCAACCGGAGCGATCACAGGCATTGGCCCCACCATCGCGCAGACGCTGCTGAATACGAATGGCGTTACAGATGGCACGGTTATCTATACAATCACATCCTCCGCCAATGGATGCGCTGGAAGTTCAATAACTGCAACGGTGACGGTTAAACCGATTCCTACGCTGAGCAGCGCTTTGAACCCACCCTGGATAGTAAGTGGGACCGGTTTCAATTATACTCCCACCAGCGCCGTAGCAGGAGCAACTTTTTCCTGGAGTCGTGCAGCCATCACCGGAATTACCCAAGGGGCATCAAGCGGAAATGCGAACGTAAATGAGACCCTCACCAACACCACCCTTGGCAGTATCGCAGTGGTGTATCTTTTTGTCTCATCGGCCAATGGATGCACCAATAGTCCTCAGAGTGTTTCCGTGGTGGTGCAGCCTCCGCCTTATCCGAATGAAAATTATATCATGACTTATTCGGTCTTGCTTTCAGGTGTTACCAATGCAGCTACCACCGATGCACTTCCCGTCAGCCAGCGCAGTCAGACTATTCAATATTTTGACGGACTGGGAAGACCGATGCAAACGGTGATTCCCAAAGGCTCACCATCGGCCACAGACATAATTACGCCCATTGCGTATGATGCCTTCGGAAGGGAGTCAAAAAAATATCTACCCTTCACTTCAGGCACCAATGGATGGAACAAACCTAATAGCAC
>JAYWDR010000312.1:0-4942 GCA_043779735.1 Cyclobacteriaceae bacterium
GGACATGGCGAAACTCAAGAACATCATTAAACAGCTTTCTGACAAAGACTATGGCGCAATCTATGACTCCTTGATTAGTGGGAATGCCGAAAAGTCAGCGTATCTGCTGAAGGCGATGCGCCAACGACAGCTCTCGGAGAACAAAGTGATGGTTGAGCTGGAAATCAATGCGAACGCCTACTACACCATGCGTTCCCGTCTTAGCCAGAAGATTGAGGAGTACCTTGTTCAGCAGATGGAAAGTCCCCGGACCGATCTTCTTAGAAAGGTTGCCAATATTAATGAGGTGTTTTTTACCAAAAAGAAGACGATTGCCATTGCCATGCTTCGTAAACTGGAAAAAGAACTCATTGAGGCGGACCTTGCCGGTGAACTCCCCACCATTTATAAGTTATTGAAGAAACTCCACATTAATTCTCCCGACTTTTTCCAGTTCTCTCAATTATACAACCGGCACGTCGCGTATATGCTGGCCGTAGACAAAGGAGAAGATGTATTGGCTGATTATTTCAAAAAGTATGGCAACTATTTTCTCACAGGGGATGAGACTGAAAGACTTAGTCTTGAATTGTTGTTGAGGGAAATGCACAATATCGCCAACTTGTATGAGTCGCACCGGCTATACGTGTATAAGTGTTGCATCATTGTCTTTCATCGTCTTTTTGTTGACAAAGAGGAAAATCTTCAGCGAGATGAAGAATCAATTGAAGATATCTTCAATCGGGTTCAGGAAATTTTTGAGGCCTACAGCCTTGATCCAGTATACTACCATCTGAATTTGCTGTTCGAATTCTTAAAACTTGAATATTACAACCATTATAAAGTATATAAGCAAGCAGAGCGTTACTTCGAAGAGGTCAATGACGCGGCGTCGAATCTCCTGGTGAACTACCCGTACTACACTTTTTCGGTTCAGTTCCTGATTTCAAAATTTGAGCGCGCACTTCGGTTAGGAGTTGAAGCCGAACTTTATGCTGAACAAACAGAGCTCTTCAAGGATTTTGAGCCCGATCCCAACAATGTCCCGCAACATGTAATTTATACAGTGTATTGCGCTATGTGTAGCTATTATACCGGTCGCTATGAAGAGACCGCGAAGCTTCTAAATAGCCTGATAAATGATGTGAGTTTAAAAAAATATCCACAAGCTCAAATGGAAATCAAAGCGCTGCTGTGCCTTCAGTACTGCCTGTTGAAGGATATAGAATTATACAATCAATTGTCAAATAGCGTACAGCGCAATATCCGGATGATTGGCAAGGATGCCTGCGAAAATGTGCTTACGTTCTTGAAGATCTTAAAAATTGCCGTCAGTGAAGCCAAGAAAGAAAAGTATAAGAAGATTTCTGCATTAATTCCAAAATTTAAATCAATGTCGGTAAATTATTTCGCGCCTACCAATTTAATCCGGATGGATGAAAAGTTTATTGATCGCCTGATCGCCCTTGAGATCCAGGGCGGCGGAAACGACGATGAGGACTAGATATTTAGTCCGAGAATACTTTCGTGCGTGAGAGGCTTGTTCAGAAAGAGTTTTACATTCACGTACTTCTTTGAACGATTGAGGTCCTGGGGATTGATAGAAGAGGTCAGCATCACAATCTTGCATTTCTTCTTCGTAAAGGCGGTCAATTTCTCAAATTCATCAAGAAACTGGAAACCGTCCATTAAAGGCATATCAATATCTAAAAAGATTATATCGGGTAATATCTGGTCGGCAATCGAAAGTTTTTCCATATTTCGAAGAAATTCGATTGCGCTCTTCGCCCCGGTATGAATATAAATGTTATCGGTAATGGTTGCGGATTCAATCATCTTTTGATTGATGAGATTATCGATCTCATTGTCATCAATCAGCATTACGGTCCTATACTTTTTTACTTGCATGGTGTTCTTTGCCCCCTAAAGTAAGTTTGTTATTCGCGAATTACAAACGCCCCTTACATTTTGGTTAGTTAGTTTTGAATCAAAACGAAATACAAAACAATTCTATTAAATATCAAATTTGATTCCCTGAGCCAATGGCAGGTCGTTGCCATAATTGATAGTATTGGTCTGCCTTCGCATATACACCTTCCATGAATCTGATCCAGATTCCCGGCCGCCCCCTGTTTCCTTCTCACCACCAAAAGCGCCCCCAATCTCTGCCCCCGAGGTTCCAATGTTCACATTGGCTATCCCACAATCGCTGCCTGTCGAGGACAAGAATTTTTCCATTTCCTGTACATGGGTAGTCATGATGGCTGAAGACAGCCCTTGATTCACGCCGTTTTGGAAGCTGATGGCTTCCTCCAGTTTTTTGTATTTAATTAGATATAAGATAGGCGCAAAGGTCTCCTGCTGGACGATGGCATAATGGTTTTTTACTTCCGCAATAGCAGGCCTCACATAACAGCCGGACTCATAGCCTTTGCCACTGAGGACCCCACCCTCCACGACCATTTTTCCACCCGCTGTCTTAATTTTTTTTAACGCCTCCTGGTAGCCCTTCACCGCCAACAAATCGATAAGTGGGCCAACATGGTTATTGAGGTTGAGAGGATTTCCAATTTTTAACTGAGCATACGCTTTTTTCAACCGGTTCTTTATTTGCTCATACACTTTTTCCTGTACGATCAGCCTCCGCGTAGATGTGCACCTCTGACCAGCGGTACCAACAGCGCCAAATACAGCACCGCGGATGGCTATGTCAAGGTTTGCGTGCTCTGTAATGATGATGGCATTATTACCTCCAAGCTCCATCAACGGTCTGCCCAGTCTCTCGCTGACCGTCTTAGCAACTGCCTTGCCCATACGTACTGAGCCTGTTGCTGACACCAATGGAATAGCTTCACTAGCCGCCATCCATTGGCCTACCTTGTAGTCGCCATTAACGATGCATGATACCCCCTCCGGCACATTGTTTTTCGCCAAGACTTCCGCGATAATATTTTGGCAGGCGATGCTGCAGAGGGGGGCTTTCTCAGAAGGCTTCCATATGCAGGTGTTGCCACAAACCCAGGCAATCATAGCGTTCCAAGCCCATACCGCTACGGGAAAATTAAATGCTGAAATAATTCCCACCACACCTAAAGGATGATACTGCTCATACATGCGGTGTAGTGGCCTCTCGGAGTGCATCGTCAACCCATGAAGTTGTCGTGAAAGCCCCACGGCAAAATCGCAGATATCAATCATTTCCTGCACCTCTCCCAGGCCCTCCTGGTATGACTTGCCCATCTCGTACGACACCAACATACCCAATGACTCCTTTGATTTTCGAAGAGCCTCTCCAATCTGTCGCACGACTTCCCCTCGCTTGGGTGCTGGCACCTGGCGCCATTGGTGAAATGCCTGTTTGGAAATCTCTACTACTTTTAAAAAGGATTTCTGATCGGCACTTTGAATAGTTCCAATGCGTTGGCCGTCAACGGGTGAGTGTGACACCAACCGGGGGCCTGCGGATTTCAGCCACTGCGTCCCCGTGGAAACCCCAGGGTTGGAGCTCTTTATTCCAAGGTCTTGTAAAACCGCTTTGATATTGATTTTCGCCATGATCGAATGTTGAGGGGTAAATCTACGGAAGAAATCAGACCTGAAGGATTACCACGCGACGCCAAATACTCCTTTTTCACCATTTTTGTAGACGCCCTCTACAAGCAACCCACCTGATTTATACGATAATATCCTGTTCAGGTCGGCTACATTGTCTACAGCTACCTTGTCTATATGTGTGATGATAAAGTCTTCTTTGATACCAGCCGTTTTCCATTTGCCATTTTCCAATACACTGACCAGCACACCGCCATCAAGGTTCCGTCTGTTCAAGGCAGAATATGAAACATCTTCGAAGGTGGCACCCTCGATGACATAATTTACTTCCGGTCTAGTCATGGATTCGCGACCGTCGAAATTTTTCAAAACGGTCTTAACTGATTTATTTTTTCCACCCCTGTGGATGGTAACCCTTAACGCGTGGCCAGGTCGATGACGTGCTACCAGTTCCTGAAGTTCGGATGTGGTACCAACAGCTTGGCCGTCAATTGCTGTTATGACATCACCTTGCTCAATACCCGATTGCTCGGCGGCGCTTCCTTCATTAACCTGGTTCACAAATATTCCCTGTAAAATATCAAGGTTTTCATCCTCGGCCACTCTGGCATCAACATCCATAATGCGGACACCCAGCAATCCGCGCTGCACCTGACCGAACTCAAGCAAATCATCCATAATCTTTTTTACCAGATTTACCGGTATAGCAAATGAATAGCCCGAGTAACTCCCAGTGGCCGTGGCGATCGCAGAATTGATTCCCACCAATTCACCCTTCAGATTTACAAGAGCTCCGCCACTGTTGCCAGGATTGACGGCTGCATCGGTCTGAATAAATGCTTCAACCTGGAGGTTGTTCTTGTCACGTAGTATTCCAATGTTTCGGGCTTTCGCGCTGACAATGCCTGCCGTCACCGTAGAGGTGAGCTCGAATGGATTGCCGACCGCCAATACCCATTCTCCAGTGGCGAGCAGGTCAGAGTTTCCATAACTGACAAAGGGTAGATTCCTGGCTTTTATCTTTAGCAAGGCTAGGTCCGTACTAGGATCCCTGCCAATCACTTTTGCATAAAAGCGTCGGTTATCGCTCATCACTACTTCAATATTATTGGCATCCTCTATGACGTGATGGTTGGTCACGATGTAACCATCGTCCGAGATGATCACGCCGGATCCAGAGGAACGGGCTTGTTGCTGGAAGTGGAATTCCAATGGATTCAGACTAAAGTCCCCCAGGCCGAAGGTGGTCCGGATGTGCACCACGGCAGGAGTAATAAGCTTTGCGGCCCGCTCAAAATTTGGCCCAATGGAAGCCCTGGTGGATGAATCAAGGCCCCCTTTTGCCAAGGTGATATTCTGCCGGCTCTCAATGGAATTATAAGAAGGGGTGCTCTCAGTATACCTCAAAGTA
>JAYWDR010000313.1:0-4928 GCA_043779735.1 Cyclobacteriaceae bacterium
AAATATGCTTTTGTGGCCTTTGACTTATTCGTCAAGCACATGCTGTTTTACTCTGGCGGAGTAATAAATCTTGGTATTGAAATTCTACCAACCAAGAAAATGCAGTCTCAGATGAGTAGTGGAGTCGCTTACTATGAAGGAGAGGTTTATAATGTTATGAGGCAAGGAAGAAATAGTCCACCGGTTCCTCTTCTAATTCTAGGTATTGAACCTTAAGACTTGAAGCTTCAACTACTTCAAATCCTATTTTTTGGGGGATTGTCGATTTGACTTCATCAACGCACTTATCCCCAACTGCCTACAGCCTCCTCGCCTACTGTCAACTACTTGCAAGCAAATCCCCAATGCAAATACTCCCGATAGGCGCCATCTTGGCACAGTTTCCCAATTGGCAGAATTCTTGTCATTTTGCGGGTTGTTCACATTGAAAGGATGGATAATACGATACAATCAGAGCCGGAATTGGAAAAACATGACGATTCGGTAACCGAAACGCCCCCCATGCAACAACCGGAGGCTGAGGGCAAGGAAGAAGAGAAGGCAGGTCAAGACCCCTTGAAGAAGGTGCAGGACGAATTGTCAGAAGCCAAAGACAAGTACTTACGGCTTTACGCGGAGTTTGAAAACCACCGTCGCCGCTCCGCCAGGGAGAAACTGGAGATGATCCAGGGGGCCAATGAGCAGTTGCTGAAAGCGCTGTTGCCAGTGCTCGATGACTTTGAACGTGCCTCTAAATCTTTTAAAGACAAAAACGACAAAGGATCTGAAGGGTTTTTTCTGATACAGAACAAGTACAACAAAATCCTTGAGCAATATGGCATAAAGCCCATGGCAACCGCTACCGGAGCTGACTTTAACCCAGATATTCATGAAGCCATTACGCACGTGCCGCACGAAAAATTGAAAGGAAAAATCGTGGACGTTGTGGAGATGGGATACTTGCTGAATGATAAAGTAATCCGTTTTGCAAAAGTAGTAACCGGGAGTTAATTCAACCAACCAATATCAACACCTCCGCACTTCAACACATTCGCACATGCAGAAGAGAGATTACTACGAAATACTAGGCGTGTCCAAATCAGCCACTGCGGAGGAAATAAAGAAAGCCTATCGCAAAGTGGCGATTCAGTTTCACCCCGACAAAAATCCTGGCAACAAAGAATCGGAAGAAAAATTCAAGGAGGCCGCAGAGGCATATGAAGTATTGAGCAGCAGCGAAAAGAAAGTTCAGTATGATCGCTTTGGCCACAGCCGCTCTGGCGCTGGGGGCTTTAGCGGAGGCCAGCACATGAATATGGAGGATATCTTCAGCCAGTTTGGAGATGTTTTTGGTGGCGGTGGTGGCAGTCCGTTTGATGGCTTCTTTGGAGGTGGCTCACGGAGCAGCCAGCGCAGAGGATCAAACCTCCGCATTAAACTCAAGCTCACACTCGAAGAAATCGCCAACGGTGTGGAGAAGAAAATCAAGGTCCATCGCCTGGTGCGGGCTGAAGGTGTGACGTTCAAAACCTGCCATGTGTGCCAGGGTAATGGACAGATGAGAAAAGTGGTAAACACCATGCTTGGTCAGATGGTATCGGCTACCACCTGCTCTACGTGCAATGGCGCCGGCCAGATCATCGACAAGCGCCCCGCAGGTGTAGACAGCTCTGGGCTAAGTTCGAAGGAGGATTTAATATCCATTAAAATTCCTGCCGGTGTGGCCGACGGCATGCAACTCTCCATGGGCGGCAAAGGTAATGAAGCCCCAGGTGGCGGTGTTCCGGGCGATCTCCTGATCCTCATTGAAGAGCAAGAAGACAAAGACATTAAGCGCGATGGCAACAATCTCATCTATGACTTGCACGTGTCTTTCATAGACGCCGCCATAGGCACGAGTGTGGAGGTGCCTGCCGTAGGTGGTAAGGTTAGAATCAAAATAGAACCCGGCACCCAAAGCGGCAAAATCCTCCGCCTTCGTGGCAAGGGACTAAAAGACATCAATGGGTACGGTACGGGCGACCAGCTGATCTATGTTAATGTGTGGACCCCCAAGAAACTGAGTAGCGAAGAAAAGGTCATGCTCGAAGGCCTTCGCCAGTCCGCCAACTTCCAACCTCATCCGGATAGCTCTGAAAAGGGCTTTTTCGAAAGGATGAAGGAATATTTCAACCAGGAATAGGCAAGCCAGCGATTTTTCCAACCTTTCGCCCTGACACCCGTATATGTCCAATTACGGGTGATTGTTAATAATTATTTGACGTTGTTGCCAGAATTAACCTAAACGCGGAGCAATCGTACTAAGAGGACATGAGGAAAATCTTATCGTTGGCTATTGTGGGTCTGTTGGGAACTGGAGCAGTGGTGGGCCAAATGAAAAAGCAGTTTACTGTCGACAACCAGGAAAGCTGCCAGACCGTAGATTTATTCCTGAAGGCCAAGACCGGCAATTGCTATATCCGTTCCGGCAGGACCGCAGAACTTCTGGCCATTTACAGTAATCAGGACCTTGAGGAATATGCCCACACATTCAGCAATGAAGTGAAGGGCGCCGTCTGTTTTGTTAAGCTGGCGCTTGAGCAAGAAGGCCAAAAAGGTGTCAGCAAAAAGATTTCTTATCAAGTATTTGGTGGTGAGGAAAACGACCCTGACAAGTTCTGGAAAGTGTATCTCACTGACAACAAACCGTATTCACTCGACTTGGACTATGGCCTCGGCAATGCTAACATTGACCTGTCTGGCCTGTCGATAAAAAAGCTGAAGATCAACACCGGTAGTGCGGATGTGAATGTGGGCTACTCAACGGGCGTTGAGAATAAAGTGGAAATGGACACTTTTTTTGTTAAAGTGGACCTTGGCTCACTCAGCGTAAAGCAACTTAACCTTTCGCGTTCCAAAGTAGTGATGGCAGAGGTAGGCTTTGGAAATATTTATCTGGATTTCAGCAACAAGCCTGTAATCATGCCTGTCGTGAAAGGAAGTGTGGGGGCGGGTAATATGATCATTCTCCTACCGGAAGAAACCGTTCCCGTCATGGTGACGATTAATGAATCTTGGCTTTGCAGTGTGAATCTCTCCAAACACCTAAAAAGAATTGGCGAAAGCACTTACGCCAACGCTGCCTATGGGCGCAATCCAAAGAACGCTCTCATCTTCGATCTGGATGTGTCGATGGGCAAAATCCTTTTTAAGGAAAAAACAAACTAATAATTCAGCTCTGAATCAGAATAAGGAAGTGCACCAACTTAAAAATGCTTGGCTTCCTGTTAATATCCTTCTAGTTTTGTTTCGGATCGTTTAACAAACATAAAAGCATCAATTGTGGAAGCACTTGTCGCCAGAGGGGTTACCAAGCGGTATGCCAACCATACTGCTCTCGACCAGGTTGATATTACTGTACCGGAAAGGTCTATTTTCGGTCTGCTTGGTCCCAACGGGGCTGGTAAGACAACTCTTATTCGCATTATTAATCAGATCATCAACTCGGATGCCGGAGAAATCTCCATCTTCGGCCAGAAACTTAACCCTGACCATATCGGGGTGATCGGATATCTGCCAGAGGAGCGTGGCCTTTACAAGAAATTAAAGGTGGGCGAGCAACTCATCTACTTCGCCCGCCTCAAGGGGCTCAGCAAGAGCGATGCCATCGCCAAAATAAAAATATGGCTGGATAAATTTGAGATCAAAGATTGGTGGAATAAGAAAGTGGAAGACCTTTCAAAAGGGATGGCGCAGAAGGTACAATTCGTAAGCACGGTAATGCACGAACCTAAATTGATCATCCTCGATGAACCCTTTTCAGGATTTGACCCCGTCAACGCTCAGCTTATCACGGATGAGATTCTGGAACTCAAGGCTAAAGGCAGCACCATTATCTTCTCCACCCACCGCATGGAGACGGTGGAAGATTTATGTGATCACATTGTGCTGATCGATAAATCAAAGAAAATATTGGAGGGCACAAAGAAACAGGTGAAGGCCCAATTCAAGAACAATACGTTTACAATTGACCATCGCGGCGCTTTCACTCTGAGCGGGGGTCAGTACGAAATGATCAGCCAAGGTAGAGTAGATGATGACCTCCATCGCTCATTGATAAAAATGAAAACACCCGGCAGCCCAAATCAACTTATCCAAGACCTTACCAACGTGACCGAAGTGTTTTCATTTTCTGAAAAGGTGCCCACCATGAGCGAAATATTTATAACACTTGTAAAAGGCAAAAGCAATGAATAAAATCTGGTTGATTATACAGCGCGAGTTTCTAAACCGCGTCCAAAAGAAATCCTTCCTGATAGCCACCATTTTGCTGCCGTTGATTTTTCCGGCAATCATGGCCGTGCTGGTGTATGTGGCGAAAGAGCAAAAAAAGAATGCTGTCAAAGAAATGGTTCTTTACATCGATGAGAGCGGCTTTTTTCTTCCTGATACCTCCAAGTTTATTTTCAAACCCTTCCTGGGAGGCCTGGAGGACGCCAAGAAGGCATTCAACCATGATGATGGCTTTGGTCTTCTGTACATTCCCAAATTTGACCTCTCTGAGCCAAAGGGCATAACACTCTACACTAAAATAAATCCCAGCCCAAGTGATGTGGCGGATATCGAAAACATTTTTGAAAATCATATCAAGGATCTGAAGATGCTCCAACTTAACATCGATCAGAAACTGCTTGATCAATTAAAGACAAGGGTGACGATCAGTTCTGTAAAAATCTCGGAAGGCGGACAAGAAAAATCATCCGACAGTAAAGTACTATTTGGCGTGGGCATGGCCGGCGGCATAATGATGTACATGTTCATTTTCATTTATGGCGCGCAGATCATGCAAGGTATTATTGAAGAGAAAATGAGCAAAGTAGTTGAGGTGATCGTTTCATCCGTGAGGCCCTTTCAGTTAATGATGGGTAAAATTCTAGGCCTAGCCTCTGTGGGGTTGCTCCAATTTCTAA